>NZ_JCAMRX010000050.1:0-47069 GCF_059821285.1 Spirulina sp. LEGE 11439 | reverse complement strand
ATTGGTACACTCATTGCTGCTACTGTACCTCATGAATTAGGGAATTGCTATATAAATCTTTTTGGACGCTCAAACCAAACTTTCCCTCTGTTGCATTCAACCATAAGCGATCGATTTCTTTCAGAGTACGACAAGGAAATTTATTCAAATCAGTTTCTAGCAAAAAACCATATTTTTCTCGTTGCGCAATCGCGATCGCTAATCTTGCCGTTTCTCCATCGGCTTCTTGCCAATCTCCTGCTGTCAATAACGCCTCTAAACGAGTGTAATCGATCGAGATTTCCGGTTCTGAATTTGATTGTTTTGGTTCGGAAGATTGAGGCATTAAATCTTGAGAAATTCGAGTGATTTGTTGAGTTAGTTCGACCCTTTCTTGCGAGGCTTGTCGTAAATCTGCTTGAATATCTTGTAGTGTCACTTCTAATTGAGAATAAGATTGTAACTGCATCCACATTCGCTTGGCCCAAGCGATGCGATCGCGCTCTTCCGGCTTCAATGCTTCGAGGTGCAGTGATGAATTTTCACTTAAACACCAATCACAGGTTGTACAATAGCGAGCTTCGCCTTCAATATATTCAGCTTGACAAATCGGACATTGAGACAAAATTACCACCTTTGATAGAAGTATTTTCAGTTATCCTAACAAACTTAAGAAAAGATGCGATCGGTATTGAGAATTGATATAAAATGCCCTTAGACGTTAATATTTCCGATCGCGCTATTCCTGCAAATTATAGAATCGGCGATCGCAACATTCGATTTTAAAATACATCTACCCAGTTCAAACGCAATCTATTTATGAGTTACAAATTCACAGAAGAATTACCCGATCTTTTAGAAGCAGTACGAGAAAAAATCGAATCAACCCTTCAGCCATATCTTGCCATTGAACCCGAACTCGTTTCGGAAACAACTTGGACGCAAAGCAAATTTGGTGGATTTCCTTATCTTCCTCAAAATATTGAATATCCGAAAACCCCCAATGGCGATTATCTTTTTTTACTCGCACAAATTAACTTCGCTGAAGCCCCACCCCTTGAAAATTTCCCCAAGCAAGGAATTTTACAATTTTATATTGCCAGCGACGATCTTTATGGGATGGATTTTGACAATATGAATCAACAAGTCGGATTTCGAGTTCTCTATTTTCCCGAAGTTAGCGATCGCGCGGAAAACCTGATAACTGACTTTAGTTTTTTACCTCAACCCGACGATTTGCCCTTAGAATATGGCATTAACTATCGTCTCGACTTTACCTTAAAAACTGCCCCAATGGGGGTTTTTGATTATCAATTCGATGCCACCTTTAAACCAGAATTTGCCGAGCGATCGGAAGCAGAATACTGGGATTTTGTCGAAGAGTATGAAGAATTTTTTGAAGTTGGCAGTCATCAAGTCGGAGGTTATCCCTATTTTACCCAATCCGATCCCCGTGAAAATCTCGAAAGCGAAAAAGCCTATCGCCTGCTCTTGCAAATTGACTCGACAGATGACGATAAACTGATGTGGGGAGATGCAGGAATTGGTAACTTTTTCATTAAACTTTCCGCACTGAAAAATTTAGATTTTACAGATATCCTTTACAACTGGGATTGTGACTGATCGATTCCCTTTTTACTGCTCGTACCAGATCGATCGCCAAGCAATTTCCGCTTCTGCGATCGCCTTCTGCCGTTTTGATTGTTCATAGTATTTATAAAGTTTTTTGACTTTTCCACCTAGCTCGCGAATGCGATTGCGCTCTACAGATAAAGACGGTTCGGCAAATTCAATTTCACCCAAGCGCAAACGCACTGCCGTAACTTGCATCACCGTAGAATCTTTCGATGATTTTTTGTTTTCTGCTTCGATTAACAAATTGAGTGTATTTGGAGAATTCCCCACGGCTGCCCCCGAGCCTTCTGCTTCAATTGCAGCTTCTAGAACTTGTGAAGGAAATTGAGAAGAAAGAATTCCAGATGATTGTAATAATTGATTGGCTTGATTGGAAAGATCGTGTAAAATATCTGCCAATACTTTTTCAACTCGTTTCAAGAAATTAACAAGATGAATGGGATGATTGAGATCTTGTATTTGGTTTTCATTATCATTTTCTTCTTGTTCTTCAATTTCATCATCATTATTATCATCAATTTCATCATCATCACTTTCAATCTCTAGAATTTCATCATCATCATTATCATCATCATCAAAAATATTGAGAGTTTTATTATTGATTTGTTCTCTCTCATCTTTGCTATTTTTCTTGATTTGTTCTCTTTCTCCTTCTCCTTCTTCTTTTACACTTTGAAATAATCGTTCGCGTAACATTTTTAACTGTTCTTCTGTAATCGGTAATTTTTTGAGAATTGTTTCTCGAATATCTTTCGATGGAGAAGGCAATTTTACTGTTTCGGCACGTTCGAGAGCCGAATTTAATTCCTTAACTCCTTCATTGCAAATTTCACGTATTTTTTCTTGTAATTCTTGGCGTTCCCGCACGCTTAACTTTAAAAATAAATCTGGATAAGTTTGGGTGCAAATTTGATAAGTAACCATTGATAAGTGTTTTTTGAGGGAATGCCCTAAAAGTTCCAAATAATGAACATAGCGATCGCGGAGTTCTTTGTTAACCTCCTCAGCTTGTTCGGAGAGCATGTTCAGTTCTTGTTCGATTTTTTGTAATGATTTAGCCATTTCCGTGAACAGTGAACAGTTATCAGTAAACAGTAGGTAGCAAAGGCAGTTTGGGGAAATACGAGAAAAAGGCAAAAAGCAGAAGAATCAATCTTTGCTTTTGCCTCTTAAGAATTAATTTAAACTCGCAAGTTAACCGATTTATTTTTGACCGGTTTGAGCAGCGACTTCTTCAGCAAAGTTGCTCTCTTCTTTTTCAATCCCTTCCCCGAGAACAAAACGACTAAAGCGACGGATTTGGATATTTTCACCCAATTGCGCGATCGTTTGCTTCACTAACTCTTCAACTGTGATACTTTGATCCTTAATATATGGTTGATCGAGCAAAGTGATTTCTTTTAAGCGCTTGCTAATTCGTCCCTCAACAATTTTTTCGCGGATATTTTCGGGCTTATTCGCTAAGTCCTCTCGACCCATTTCAATCGCTTTTTCTTTAGCAATGAAATTTTGGTCAACGTCATCGATTTTAACGCATTCAACATTCGGACAAGCAGCAACCTGCATGGCAATATTGCGGACTAATTCTTGAAATTCTTCTCGACGCGCCACGAAGTCTGTTTCGCAGTTGACTTCCACTAAAACGCCAACGCGACCGCCAGTATGAATATAGCTGCCCACTAATCCTTCTGCCGTAACTCGTCCCGATTTTTTCCCAGCAGAAATCATCCCTTTCTTCCGCAACCATTCTGCGGCTTTTTCCGGATCGCCCTCACTTTCAATGAGTGCTTGTTTGCACTTCATCATGCCCGCGCCAGTTTTTTCGCGTAGTTCCTTAATCAGTTTGGGAGATATCTTCGCTTTCTGGTCGGATGACTCTGATTTTGCAGGAGTTTTGGCATCCTCAACAGGAGGAGAAATCTCGGCCGCTATGGGAGCAGGTTTTTCTTCAATAGCAGGAGGAGTTTCTGCTTCTACTGGAGAGGGAGTTTCTTCTGGAGTAGGAGCGGGAGAAGCTGCCTTGGGAGCGCTTCCTGTTTTCTTGGCAGGTTTCTTTTTCTTGTTTCTGGCCATGACTCTAATGCAATAGAAATATTCTTTAGATCGGTGTGACAGGTCTGAGAAATGAGAGGGAGGAGTGCGATCGCGCGATCGCTTCCTCTTTTCTCTAACTCTTATTCTTCACTATCATCGCTGCTCTCGTCTCCTTCAGTGGATTCCTCTGCGGTGACTTCTTCTTCTTCCTCATCCTCAAAGTCTTCCTCTTCGGTCTCATCGAGAACTTCCTCGAATTCTTCGTAGTCTTCCTCGCTTTCTAGCTGACCGTGACGACCTTCATAAATCGCATCGGCCAAGCGACCGATAATTAACTTGATTGAGCGAATTGCGTCATCATTCGCCGGAACGGGAATATCCACCACATCGGGATCGCAATTGGTATCCAACAAAGAAACGATCGGCAGTCCTAATTTTTGACATTCGAGAATCGCATTGTATTCTCGACGTTGATCCACAATAACGACGATATCGGGAGCGCGGCGCATATTTTTAATGCCACCGAGATACTTTTGTAATTTATTCAGTTCCCGGCGCAATACTGCCGCTTCCTTTTTGGGACGCTTAGCAATCCCCCCGCTCTCTTCTAAGCGTTCTAACTCTTTGAGGCGTTCAATGCGATGTTTGATCGTTTCCCAGTTCGTCAGCATTCCCCCCAACCAACGCTGATTTACGTAATAAGCACCGCAACGACTGGCTTCTTGGGCGACAATTCCTGCTGCTTGGCGTTTCGTCCCGACAAACAGGAAACGCTTGCCCTGTTCGGAGGCATTCCGCATATAATCATAGGCATCTTCCATCAATTGAGCGGTTTGCACCAGATCGATGATGTGAACGCCATTGCGAGCGGTATAGATATAGGTATCCATTTTCGGATTCCAACGGCGGGTTTGGTGGCCGAAGTGAACCCCGGACTCTAGCAAATCTGATAGAGAAACAACGGGCATCTTTCTTTTTCTCCTGTATTCGGGTTTATCCTCCACCGGGGGAGTTTCTCTAGGGAAACACCCGAAATTCCCGGTGTGCGATTTTTTGACAACTTTTCTAGGATAACACGAATCGGTCTCAATTAATTGGTTACTGTTTGACACTCATTGCGATTGCGTCCAATTCTTACAGAACCGAGCAAAGTTTCGATTTCGATACAACGTAATGTTGACTCTATTGGATCGTTATTATTTGCATTTTTAATGCCTACACGAATCATTAAATTAGTCTCTGGAGTATTGGCAACCCCAGCAATTTCTTGGAGTTCTCCCGTGTGATCGAAAGTAATTCCCCACAATTGCGGATCGCTATCAGTTACCGTTTTAAAGCTATTGACAGAACCAGTAACTGTTTTATTATAATTTTCTAAATTAGTTTGCAAAACAATTTGATTAGGCTTAACATCAATTTTGTCTCCTAAATCTCCTATTTTCCAAACTGTTTCCATGATATCTCTTTCTTTTTGTGTAACCAGATTATTTGGATCTAAATCAGCCGAATGAATGGCAACTTGAGGAATATTATTCTGACTTCTAAAACTAACGCTATAAGCACGTTTTTCTTTTCTGGCTTTATTTTTCGCTTCATTTACTGCTTGCAATATAGTATCATTTGCGCCATTAACACGACGACTATTGACAAATCCAAGCCAACTGGGAGCTGCGATCGCAGCCAAAACACCAATAATGACAATAACTACAATTAATTCAATCAAGGTAAAGCCTGAATCGGTCGAAAGGGTTATTTTAGGGGATAATTTACTTCTAGATTGACTGAACCAACTTTTAAAAATTAGGGAATTCATTGTTATTTCTCCCGATCGCTTGAGGATCTAAAATTTAATTTACTGAACTAATCTTCCAATTGACTGAACTTCCGTTTCAGTACTGGGGAAATAACCAGCGCGACGACGATTATCTGTATAGCGAGGAGTTCTACTTTCAGGGCGAATGCGAGCCAAAGCATTACCTCGTAAATAGATAATGGCGGCAGTATCTTGAACATTGACACAAACATAGAAACTATTGGGAAAATCAGGGGGTGTCGTCTGAGGACTGGGTGTTGCATCCCAAATCTTAGCACCAGTTACATCGGTATCGTCGGGACAGCTTTGTTTTATGGGGGGTGAAGAAGTCGCATTATTATTTTCATCAACAGTATTATTTTCAGGTGTTTGATCGACATAATCAAGCAAGACTTGCATATCATTGGAGTTATAATTCCCCGTACCTTTAACCCAGCGATTCATCTTTCCTTCTAAATCAGACCCCCCTAGATCTAGATCGAACATATTAAATCCATTGCTTACAGGTTCTGGCACCTGAGTTGCTCCACTGCTATCGACATATTGGACGCGATCGTGAATTTCAAATCTTGCAATTCTGGCAGTGTTCGACCAAGCATTCCCCGTATCGGGTGCCGCATTGGGATCTTCACGAATGAGATAATAGGTAACGAGAGAAAAGACAAAAGTATCGTCACAACCATCTGGATTAGCCGTGCAGTCTGTGGTAGTTCCTTGAGGGAGAATATCTGTAAAAGATTTGCGTTTCCAGAAGGATAAAATAGGCTGGCAAAGATTTTCGTTCTCGCAACCTTTAAATGAACCGCCTACGCCACCCATTGGCGGAATTTGGTCTCGGATGCCAGAATCGCTAGATGTTGTAATAGTATCGCTATGATTGTCTTCGAGCGCTTCTCCATCGTAAATATAAACTGCTTGTTTTAAATCTCGGGCAATATAATCGATCGCAAGTTGCAATTCTTCTTCTGAAGTGGCTTTGGCTTGTTCTTGGCGATCGGTTTGCAATAAATTGACCGCCAGTCCCAAGAGTGGGCTAATGACAAGAACGGCAATAATCATCGCCACCAGAAGCTCGATAAGCGTATAACCTTGAATTGCTAGTTTTTTTCTTCTACTCGCCAGTCGAGTCAGAAGGAAGAATTTTAAACGACTGAGATGCCCTGATTTTTGAATGTTTTTCTTAAACATGATTTTCTATCAGAAAAAGTGAGTTGCTATCTACAAATTTTTAATGCGTTAATGTTTGTCTATTGATATTGATTTTGTAAGTCTTGATAAGTGGTTCCCGACCCGATAATTTCTGTGATGGTAATGAGAATTGGAGCCTTGCGATCGCCTAACCCCCCTGCAAACGTTTTAGCTTTTTCGTCTGTTTTCAGAGCAGTTCCGTCGCCAAAACCATCAGCGCGGTAAACGCGAATTCCCAAAAGATAGCCCCGCGTTGCATCGGTAGTTGTCGTGGTGTACTGAAGTCCGGAAGCCTGAACGAGAAAATCTCTCAAGCTATCAGTCGTACAAGCGTTATCATTATCGCCATCCACGCAATACACGACGTATTGAGGAGCAGCTTTCGGGGCTGAACAATAGCCGCTTCTCGTGTCGTTATAATCGATCGCCGCACCATTTTCAGTTCTCACAGTTCGGGCTAAACAAGTGAGAGTGTTGGGGTCTGGTGGACCGACTCTTTTTAAGGTGTCGATGTGCAGATTTTTTTTTGTATCAGTGGTACTAGCAATAGGCGGAGGCGCAATGCTTCCAGCGCGAACCCCATCAAGGTAAGTTCGAGCGGCTTGGGTCGCCCAATCTACTCGCCGTGCTTGTATCCGCGTCGCCGCAGAGAGTGCAATCACCGGGCCGATCGCGACAATCAATATCCCGACAACGATGACCGCGAGGAGGGATTCGATAATGGTGAAGCCGGCTTCACCATTCGAAGGAGAAATGAGAGGGCGTTTGGATTTCATGGTTCTTGAGGAAGGATAGCAGCAACTTAAGGATCTTCGAGGCAAACCGTATTATCCGGTCGATAGCCCGCATCAACTGCGCGACGACCGCCGATGAGTTGGCCGAAAGTGGCCTGCGACTGCGTATTACTAAAACCCGCACAGAGGAGCGCTTGCACCCAATCGTCATCGCGGCTGACTTCGCGATAGTATTCGTTCGGATCGTCTGTGGGAGGCAAGGTAAAACGTTGGGAGAACAGGTCTGGCAACTGAGACAGAATGCCCACATCAAAACCCCAACGACGACCCGGCGCATAGTAACTATTATTGGCAAAGTCGTTCAAACTGTAGATTTGACCAGCCCCGAAGAGACTCCCTAAATTGTTAGCGTTGGTGTTACCAACAGATAATAACTGCCAATAGGGACCAGTTCCATAAGCACTGCGTTTGAGTTGAATAAAAGAACCCTGAATGGTTAAGCTAAGGGGACCATCTAAGTTCGCACCACTATTCCAAAATTCCATCAAGTGCGGGAAGTTGAGGAGAGAACCATTAAACTCAGTAACCTGCGGGGTTATATTACGAACGCGGGAAGGGTTATCTCCTGTTGCGAGGGTGAGATTAAAAGTTCTGTTATCTTGGTTGCCATCTGCCGTTGCTCGCTGAATCCAGTTAGAACGCTGAAACCCATTTTGGGTGTTGGTGCGATTGCTCGTTGCTGGATCTCGATTGTTATTTTGAGGCAGTTGAATTTGTAAAACGGGAATGAGGATGGGTTGGTGAGAGGTTGTTACGGCGTTGAATGTCAACGATGCTCCCGCCGTATTAAAAGTTGCTAAAGCCTGACCTGCTTGAGTTCCTCCTGTCCCATTAAAGCCAAGGAAGCGACCGCCATCAATTGTTGTATCCGTTGGCGTACTCAGCGTAGCAGCAGTGGCTCGAATCACTCCAGTTGTATCGAACATAATCGGATTAGTGCCAATGTTGCGACCGAGGAAATTTCCTGCTAGAGAATTGTTGCCTGCAAACACAATTCCTCCTTGTCCGACAACCCAGAAAACATGGTTGGGGTTGACTCCTTTGAGAACCATCTTGACATTCTCAAAAAGAACGGGGTTAGCGGTATTCAATCGGAAGACAAACATAGTCTCGGCATTGCCTTCGAGAGTTAAATTGACAGAACCCCCATTACTACCGAGATAGTTAAAGCTGACAGGCGTTGGCGCACTTGCCCCATCGCCAACATCGATAGGAGTCACATTAGATAACTCATAGGCATAGACATTAACAACCCGTCCGGGATCGCCATCTGTTACAGTCTCATCCGTAAAAGTTTTATGCGGTCGAGTCGCATCGCCTAAAGCGAGTGCCGAACCCGTTGTTCCGTCAGCATTCAGGGTATCGGATATGACATACACGCCTGTATCGAGGAAGCGATCGACTGCGGTATCAACATTGCAGCCACCTCCGCTAAGGGTTGTTGGATTCAGACTTTGCGCTAGATTATTAGCATTTTGTCCGCCATTCGTCCCATTAATGCAAACAGAGCGATCGGCAGAGCCATTAGGATTTGTATCAATGAGGGTATCGAGGGTTCCGTTCAGATAGTTAGCCCGATAGGCTGAATGATTGAGATTGTTAGCAATATCTCCTTGGTCGATGCCTGTGTCATTGATGAAGAAATCAATATCCGGAAGTACCCAATCGTCGCGCTCGTCTAAATACTGAGTCAAATAAGGTTCTGTTGGATCGTTGTACGAGACATAAGACAAGGCTACGCCGGAATTGTTATATGCACGCAAATTGAAATCCCAAGGAGCGTTGCGATCGCTCGTTCCTCGAAACCAAAGGATATTGTCTCTGTTCTCCCTGATAGGACGGCCTAACTGAGTGCCTGTTGTAGAACTGTAAGGAAAAGCATCTGCATTATCTTGGTTGTTAATTCCCAATGGCGTTGGACGCGGTTGACTTACCAGAGAATCGAGGACCAAGTTTCCATGATTGCGTAGGAAAGCAACTCGTCGCGGATAATGTTGATCGATCGCTTGTAGAGGAGAAAGGAGAGTCGTTCCCGCGATTATATCATTGTGATTGACGAGGGCTCCATTTTGGATAATCCGCCAAAGGTGTTCTGAATTGAGTTCTGTTTCTAGCAGATAATTATCATTGGCTAAATTGCCATCTCCATCAGCATCAATGCCATCGACATCAAAACCAAGAGTTGCCTCATTCACGGTTTCCGAGAAAACATCATTGCTATTAGCATCATAGCCAATGACCCAATCTCCGGGCTGACAATTGGAAACCGGTAACTTTCGACAAACTTCCATCACGTATTCATCACTACCCCCTGAATTTCTTCGACGTTGAACGGGGGTTACGCCATTGTTGAAATAGGAACTGCCCAGAGCATCTTCACCAAAGTTTCTGTAGTTGTCGTTGTCATAACTGAGGGTGCCACCATTAAAGCCAAAAGCTGTCGTACTGTTATTACTCGATAGTCCGTTGGTCACAAAAGAATTATCAAAAAAACCATTATCACGACGAGCCTTGTCAATATCGCTGCGAGATTTAATGGGGATATTAAAATTAGCAGGCTGAGGATTTAAGGTCGTTGTAGCAGTAAGGTTTCGGAACAAATTATCCGTTTGATTGTTTCGCAGGTCAAAATCCCCCTCATTGCGAAATCCAAAGCGGAAATTATTAGTCAGTAGCCCCAGAGTATCCGAGAGAATCGTGGCCTGTCGCCATTGGTCTCCCGTCCGACAGCTTGTAGAAGGAAGGCGAGTATCTCCTGTGCGGCAAGCAAAATCATCATTGAGGCCATTGCTGGCAGAAGAGCGATCGTAAAAATCTCCCCAATCGGGTAGATCCAACATATCATCAAATTCTTCGTTACTGCCATTAGCCCCCGGTGTATGCAGGTTAAACCCTCGCTGACCAAGTTCGTTGGGTCCGGCTTTGATGTACACCGGTTCATTGGAAACCAAGATCATTCCTTTTTCTTCTTCTTCAAAGGCATTATTGGGGGGATTGCCGCGACCGAGGGAACTGCCGTTAATTAACAGGATGCCATTAGCGCGGCGGGTGGGGTCGAGCCAGAAGTCTGTAGCACTGACCCGCTCGAATTTATCGAGTTCTTGCTGATAGAGGGCAGTATCGCCGCTAGCGCTACCATCCCCATTAAAGGCGGGATTCGCTGGGCGATCGCTAGCATCGGGCAATCCGTCATCTCGCGTAGCATAAATCACGCCGCTATCGGGAAAGAGCCATTCAGTTTGCGGTCCATCAGCATAAGTATTGGTCACTATTTGTTGCCGCAAGACATTCAAATCGATCGCCGTGGCGCGAATTTCTAAGGGTTGACGCAGTTCGATCGCTAAATCATATTGAGAAATACATTCTCCTGTAGCACAGTTAGATGCAGTAGGAGTTGTCAAATCTGGCTTATCTAACGAGCGACCAAATTGGATGGGTTGGTTATCGTAATCATTATCGAAATTGGTGCAAGTCCCTGACGAAGTAAAACCGCAAGTATCGGCATCGCCTTCGATCGCTTTAATTTCCCGAGGATCGAGGAAAGTGACTTCCTGAATGGTGCCGTGGGGGAGGTTGTACCCGCTTGGCGTGGTTGTGGGAGTGCCAATCGCACTAAACCCTGACACGTCAATACTGCTATCTTCGTTGAAAATTTGTAAGGCACAAAGCGCAGAATCAAGAGCGCCGCGATCGGATAGAGACAGACTGCTAATGCCCCCCGCTAAATTAACTAAGGCGCGAGCAAGTTGAGGATTGACCAAGCGCCCATTGGGATAAACTAATTCCGCTTGATAGCGAAGAAAAGGATCGTTTGCTAATCCAGCAGGATCTCGGGGAGGAGGGTAGGTAATCCCGTTATTTGAATCGCGCGGATCGTAGGAGACTCCTTGTGGATTGGGGCGAGTTGTCTCGATATGGGTGGGATTCGCAGGAAAACCACCGATCGCAGCAGTTTGCCAAGCTAGATCGCCACTGCTGTTAAGGTTTCGGGCTGTGCTTAGAGGTCCAAAAGTGGGGAGTCCACCGCGATTTCTGGCAGTATTGCTATCAGTGGGGTCATAAAAACTACTAACGCAAGCAATAGGAGCAGCCGGGGAATTATTGTCGTCGTAAGTATAGTGATAAACCGCCGATGCTCGCATTCTTAAGAAAGGTCGAGGATTACCATTTTCATCATCGAGAATATCGGGGTTGCTATTGCTATTACTATCTTCTCCCAACCAAGGTGCAATATTCAGATAGGAATTTATATCACCTGTCCCTAAATCATTGGCTAAATAAGGAATTACGGTCATAGTATCCGGCCAGACCACTCGAGAAATAGTGTCATCATTCGGATTGTTGAGGTTGTTTAAATTTGCAACTCTCCCTCTATCGACTTCTAAGGGTAAATAAATCCCTGCTCCTGTTACAATCCGCAATCCTCCATAACCTTCTAAGCGATTCTGAGGGAGTTGTGCCGCCGCCCCTTCCCAGAAGCCATCCCGACTGATATCCCCGAGGTCATCTAAGGTATCGGTGCGGGCGAGACGATACCGCGCTCCACCGTCATTCCATGTTTCGCCATTAATAAATTGTTTGCTTTCATCCGTGGCAAAATCATTGGTCGTCGGGTCGAACCATTTTTCTGGAAGATTATTCCCCACCAAAACGCGATCGCCGATATTTGCTTCCGAAGCACTAGATCCCTCGGGATCGTTGGCTGTCAATCTGTTAGTTCGTAAGGTTAGATTCGGAATCAAACTCGCAGTACCGTTATTGGGATTAACGGGATAGTGCCAATTATCAATCGGGCGCAGGCGATCGGTATTCCGGTCGAGGAGAACATTGGTTAAACCTCCCGTTCCCGACTCCCCAAAAGGGACTTCTGCAAAGGGAACGCGGCGAGTTCTGGCGCGAAACCATTTTTGAAAAGCCTCTTCTCGGGTGCTGCCTTTACTGATATCCTCTTGTACTGTTTTCGGCTCGCTTCCTGTTCCTATAGTTAGTGCTTCTCTCACTAATAAGGCAATGCGTTCCTCGTAGGCTTGGCTATTGTAACCCACTACATTAGGATCTTGATTAACAGATTCCTCTCCACCATCGTTAATTATTGAACTGACAGGATCTAATCCCTCTTGATAGCGATCGAGGGTAACAGCCCGCTCATAATTTGTCGTACCGTCGCTACCAATACGACCGCTAACAACATTCCCTCCGACAAAAACCTTGCCGTTTTCTGCTTCATAAAAACAGGATTCATCGCTACTGACTTGATAAAAATGTTCTGTACCGCCTCCCGATCCTAAAACTAAATTACTGTTGGCAATAATCCGCCCATTGAGGCGAAAAGCTGTACCACCAGTAGAAATATCCAAGTCATCTTCATAAACGATCGCATTATTACCAAGAGGAATGCGAGTGCGATCTTGTTGATATTCAATGGCGCTAAATCCTCGGTTTCCCGTATAAGTTTCGTATAAATTGTCTGCTGCATAGTCTCCAGTAGTCGGTAGAATATTCGCCGGAAATGCTCCTGTATTTGGGACTGGTGTAATCGGAACTGTTGCTGTGTAAACATAAAAGGCTTTTTTTAATGTCCCGCTCACTTTATACCAACCTTCTGTTCCTGTTAAACTGGCGCTAGTTCCCACTGCCTGGGCGCAAACATTACTTGTGGCACTATCGTCTTGGGGTGGGGTTCTGGCTTCGAGAGGCGATCTCGCTCGTTCGTTCGTTCCACTCGGAGGGGAACGAAAATAAATACCGTAAAGAGTAAAACTATCAAACAGCCCATTATTATCTGTATCTACGGGAAAGCGCCATGCCGTCGTCATAACTTCGTTATTTTGGATGGGGTTAACTCCAACACCACCATAAACTGATGTCGTGTCCACAGAATCATTATCGTCGATATCAACCGCCACGCGCAGGCGCACCTCGTCCCCTAAATCGTAATCCGTGTTATCAAAAGCGTTGAGAATTGCCGTATCCGTCGGTGTCCCTTGAGGCAGAGTCGGGTCGGAGAATAGTGCGTCAATTTTCTTTTTTGCCCGCTCGATCGCCGGGAGTGCGGCATTGAGCGTCACTTGATTTACTCGCACATTACTAGCATTTTTCGCCCGGTCGAAGGAACGGAAAACGATCGTCGTCGTCAAGAGCGTTACCACCAAAATTACCATCACCACCGTGGGTAAAATAAAACCCCCTTGAGACGGTTGACGGCGAGAGGAGTGGAAAAACCGTCGAGTCAGCCAACGGGATAGTTTTAGCGGTAGTAACAGCAGTTCTCGCCAGAGAATTTGAAAACTTTTAACGAGTCGTTTGAGAATTGACATGGCGACTTTTAAGACAAAATGGGCTGAGAAGACAAACAAACGAATCCCGTTAGGGATGAGGCGATGCACTACCCGATAACCCGCTAAATTCAAGGGGTTCGGTCGCCTGAAGCAAGGATATCCGACTGCGATATCAAAAATTTTAATAGTCCCTAGTTCTTAGACTGTGCGATCGCTCAATGTCTCTGTCAACCGCAGAAGCTCGCAATTTTAACTGAGAGCAGTTTGTTGAGGGAGAACTTTGAGCAGTCTCTCCGGAAAAATACGGTCAAGCGCTGTACTTATTAGTAGTAGAGTACCGTTCGCGATCGCTTGCGTCAGAGCTAGGAGATAGCAAAGACTTCAATGCCATTTGCTCGATTTCCGTAAAGTCAGAAAAATTTCTCTAGAAAAGCAAAAATATTGTTTAGAAGGCGATCGAGAAGATTTATCCAGTTAGGATATTTTTCTGCAATTGCCCAAAAGGGTACTACAGTTCTAATTGTACCGCTCGCCTTATCCCTAAAATACCCATAACTCCCAGAAAAGCGATCGCAAAGGAGCAGGGAATATTAGAATTGCTGTCTCGATGCTTCTGTTGGGATTTCCTTTGGAAATGCGATCGTCGTGATTCTCTTCTGTTAAGATAATGGCGAGCTTTCTCAAATCTCACGAATTGTAGTTTACGTGCTTTTATGGATATTACAATTGCAATTCCCACTTATAACGGTGCAAAACGGTTTCCTTTAGTTTTAGATAGCTTGTACGAACAAACCCAAACCGAGGAAATTACTTGGGAAATTATTGTTATTGATAATAATAGTAGCGACGACACTGCACAAATCGTACAGAAATATCAAACGAAATGGGGCGATGCGATCGCCTTAGACTATTTTTTTGAAGCTCGCCAAGGACTAGCTTTCGCCCGAGAACGGGCAATTCAAGAAGCAAAAGGCGAGTTAGTTGCCTTTCTCGATGATGATAATATTCCGGCAGTAGATTGGGTTTATCATGCTGTTCAATTCTCTCACAAACAGCCTCGAGCAGGAGCTTATGGCGGTCGGATTCTTGCAGATTTTGAAGTCGATCCGCCGGAAAATATTAACAAAATTATTGGTTTTTTCGCGATTCGCGATCGCGGCGATATTGCCAATCGTTACCAACCCAAAGTACTCAGTTTACCACCGGGAGCAGGATTGGTCGTTCGCAAACAAGTCTGGCAAAAGTGTAGCGCGGAATCCTATCAGTTTATCGGTAGAATTGGTGATTCAATGTTAGGGGGTACGGATTACGAGATGCTTGTATATATCTACAAGCTAGGATGGGAAATTTGGTACAATCCGGATATGTATATCCAGCATAAAATCCCAGCCCATCGTCTAGAACGAGATTATTTATTTTCTCTCATTCACGGTTCTTGTCTCACTTTTTTCCCTCTGAAAATGATTATTGCTAAAAACTGGGAAAAACCTGCGATCGTCTTGAGAACTGTGTTGGGGAATCTTTATAAAGCAATTAAATATAAAATACAGAATTGGGGGAAATTACAAGAAGATATTATTGCTCAATGCGAATTGCAAATCTATATCAGTCGCATTGCTAGTTTTTTTTATTACCTCAATCAGATCGCTCGTAGTTTTAAATCTTCTTGATGGTTTTTCTAGGTTTAAATATTCTGATTATTCAATTTTATTTAAGAAAAGTCCATTTTTTTGTTTTGACCTAAAATTATTAACATAATTCCTTTAATTAAAAGAATAAAATATAATTTAAGTCCTGAAAATTTTGCTGGTTCATAGCGGAGATATTGGCAATTAAAATAAATGGACAAAATCCCATTTTTTCGATTTCCTGCTGTATTGAAAACCTTGCAAGCTAAGTATTTATAAAAATGAGCCAAGGTTTTTTCTTTGAGAGGTTCGAGAGATGAGGGATTGCGACTGAGAGCGCGTTCGATTACGAGCAAACCTTGAGAATGATGGCGCTGTAAATTGGTTGAAAAGGAGGTACTTAAGATCCGGTAAAAAATTTGCACGCGAGACACGGGAACAAAATGATAGAGATCTGCTAATCGTAAATAAAGATCCCAATCTTGTGCGGAAGTCAGGGAGGTTTCAAAATAACCAACGCGATCGAGTGCTTCTTTCCGAACTAAAAGATTAGACCCATTTTCTAGAAAGTTGTGTAGGAATAATTCCGGTAAAACATTCCCTTCTGGACTCAAATGTAAGCCCGAATGCAGCCAGTTTCCTTGCTCATCAATATAATCCGTCCAACTATAAGCGACTGCTGCTTCAGGAGTTTTTTCTAAGGCTTGTAATTGCGCCTCTAATTTGTCAGGAGACCAAAGATCGTCTGCATCTAAAAAGGAAATATATTCCCCCGTGGCAATCTTTATTCCTCGGTTGCGACTTACAGAAAGACCTGCATTAGAATCAGAGATAATTTTAATGCGAGGATCGGAAATGGTTTCGATCGCTTCTAGGGTGCGATCGCTAGAGCCATCATTACTGATAATGAGTTCCCAATCTTGAAAAGTTTGAGCGAAAACTGAGTCAAGGGTTTCTCGGATTGTCTTTTCTCCGTTGTAGACGGGGATAACAATGGAAATTTTGGGCATGGTTCGACAAAAAAAGTATACTTTAGCAAAAAATAGGCTATGCTGGAGCGATCGCAATGCTTATCTTAATCTATTCAAAAGTACATTAAAATTTTGCTGGTGGGTAGAATACAATAGGGTTATTCTCGATAACCTAGAAAATCGAGCTAATATAATTATATGTTTGTCCCACTCATTCCGTCTAAAATAATATGGAAAGTACAAAATCTTTAAGCGATCGCCAATTGCTCCAAGAGAATGAATACGACTATCCCTATCATTATATTCCCTCATGGGATGGCATTCATTTTTCTCAGACGCAATCTTTATCTTGGGGTTATGAATATTTTTCTTATCTCTATTTTATTTTAGAGAAAGCCGAACAAATTGGTTTTGAGTCTTTGCTCGATCTCGGCTGTGGAGATGGACGTTTTCTCAAGGAACTGAATCAAAGAAATGCCGGAAAACGAACGATTGGCCTAGATTATTCTCAACGGGCGATCGCGTTTGCGAGAATCATGAATCCTAATGTTGAATGGGTTTGTGGAGATGTTAGCAAAAGCGATCTATTTGACTTTAAGTTTGATATTATTACTTTAATTGAAACTTTGGAGCATATCGAACCCAGTGCGATCGCGGGTTTCTTAGAAGGTGCATCCCAATACCTTAAAGACGATGGTTATCTTCTTCTCACTGTCCCTAGTAATAATATTAAAGTCCAAGCCAAACATTATCAACATTTTAATCTTGAAAGTTTAAAAAATGTTTTGAGTCCATTTTTTATTGTTAAAGAATTCCATTATCTCAATCACAAAACTTCTCGTCCTTTGAGATTAATGCAGAGAGTATTGTACAATCGTTTTTTTATTTTAAATCATCAAGGACTCTTACAATGGCTTTATAATTATTATCGCCAAAATCTGTTATTAACTGATAACACAAACTGTCGTCGTATCGCTCTTGTTTGTCAAAAAAATGTTTAAATTAATCTTAAAATATTAGGGTGAGGAATACCCACCCTAGAAGGTTTTGAGCTTGCGATCGCTTCAATATCGAACCAATAAATTAAGACAAAAATCCTCGTTTTCCTAAGCGAGAAATTGCTCTAGCTACCGTCCAACGAGAGGTTTCTAGTTGAGTTGCTAAAGCGTCTAACTCGATGCGATCGCACTTTTTAACGACCTCCAAAACTTGGCGATCGAACTGTACGGTACGAAATTCAACATTCAAAACTGATACCATTTGACTGATTATATGAGAGGCATTGCGTGCGGTTTCGCACTGACCGCCCGTGAATTGCGCGATCGCACCAAATGACTCTTGCGTGGCGGTATTTGTCCCCATACACAAGCCATAGACCTTAACACGTTGGTTTTCCGCTTCTGCGGCCACAGATTGGACGTTCAAACCGCTAGGACAACCATTCGGCCAACTATCACCCCCCGAAGAAAGCGATCGCCCCGTATATTCTCGCAACCAAGCCGAAAAACCGTGAGGGGGAGAATCTCCCACTAACATAACGAAACGACAGCTATGTTCCCGCCATTTTATTTTAGCGCAGGCATCAAATACCCCTTGATAAACGGCTTCGGGGGCATCTCCTCCCCCTGCCGCCTGCAATTTGTTAATACTTTTTTGCATTTGGGTAAAGTTCGCCGTGAGAGGGTAAACGCGGGTAATAAAGGAACGATCTTGAGGGGGATGGTCGCGATATTCCACCAAACCAATTTGTAAGTTAATATTGCTATCTGCCGAAAGCAAGCTCATCGTATCCAGCAATTGTTGCTGAGCATTGCGGATAAATCCCCCCATACTTCCCGTTGTATCGATCGCAAAACACAAATCCACGTCATTTAGATGTTCGCTTGTCATCGCGTCACCTCCTCAGAATCAATGCAAAAGTTGGGAATTTAAAATCCCGAACTCTTTTTGTATTATGACACGCTACACAGCGATCGCGCTAAATTCCGCTTTCGGGATCGGGGAGAGAAAGGGCTATTTGATAAACGCGACGGCGAGGAAGATCGGCAATATGGGCAAAGTGGCGACTGGCTTCAGATCGCGACATTCCTGCTTGTAAAAGTTGGCTTAATTCGGTCATAATTTCTGTTTCCGTGAGGGGGACGATCGTTGGAGAAGCCCCAGCAATGACGAGGGTAAATTCACCTTTAGGCGACCGTTGAGTGTAGTGCGCGATCGCAGTTTCGAGAGTTCCTTGCCAGAATTCTTCGTGAAGTTTGGTTAATTCGCGCGCCACCACGATCGCGCGATCGCCTCCCCAAGCTGCTGCTAAATCCTTCAGAGTAGAAAGCAAGCGATGAGGGGCTTCGTAGAGAATGAGAGTGCGAGATTCTGTTTGCAGAGAAGTGAGGCGATCTCGTTTGGCTTTTGCTTGAGTGGGCAAAAAACCTTCAAAGACAAAGCGATCGCAGGGCAGCCCCGAGGCGGCTAAGGCAGTAATTCCGGCACTCACTCCCGGAATGGGAACCACGGGAAGATTATTTTCTCGGCAGGCTTTCACCAACTCGTAACCGGGATCGGAAATCCCCGGCATTCCCGCATCCGTCACTAAGGCGATCGCTTCTCCAGATTGCAAGCGATCGAGGAGTTCGGCCAAACGCTTGTGCTTATTATGGTCGTGATAGCTAATTTGCGGCGTTTGAATTTGAAAATGTTTGAGTAGCTTTCCCGTATGGCGCGTGTCTTCTGCGGCAATTAGATCCACCTCCTGCAAAATGCGGACACCTCGGAAGGTCATGTCTTCTAGATTTCCGATGGGAGTCCCAACCAAATAAAGCATTTCCCAATCTCTTCTCTCTATTGCTGGCTGTATTGCGATCGCTGAGCGGAGCCGAAGTATTGCCTTTTCACGCCATGCCAATGTTGCTAATGATACCATGAAGGAATATTAATGCGGGCAATGCCCCGATTTCTATTCGTTTCAAGACTTATGCTCACCGACCAGCAAATGCGATCGCAACATCCCCTCGGCGGACTCACCTCAGAACAAGTCGAAATCAATCGGGAAAAATATGGTGCAAATATACTCACTCCTCCGGAGCGAGAACCGTGGTGGCGTTTGTTTTTAGAGAAATTTGCCGATCCTGTCATTCGCATTCTCTGTATTGCCGCAATTATCGCGATCGCGGCGGGGGCAGTGCGAAATGATTATATCGAAGGCTTAGGGATTATTATCGCGATCGTTCTCGCGACGACCCTCGCTTTTATTAATGAGTATCGCGCCGATCGCGCCTTTGAAATTCTCAATAAATACGTTGATGATGTCAAAGTGCGAGTCATTCGCGATGGCTTTGCGACGACGGTGGCGAAAAAAGAGATTGTCGTGGGAGATTGGGTCTGCGTGGAACAAGGGGATGAGATTCCTGCTGATGGAGAAGTCGTAGAAGCGGTATCTCTCCTCGTGGATCAGTCCAAAATTACGGGAGAGTCGGAACCCGTCCAAAAATTTACCCCTACCGAAGCGTCAGAACAAGGACTCGTTGAAGAAACATATCCTGCTTATAACCTTTATCACAGCACCATTGTCGATCAAGGTAATGGCATTTTTGCGGTGACAGCAGTGGGCGATCGCACGGAAATCGGTAAATTAGCACGGGCGGTGGCCACCATTGAAAACGGCGAAGATACCCCCCTCAACCAGCAATTAGACAAACTCAGCCAATTGATCGGCGTGGTGGGCTTATCGTTTGCCACCATTATTTTTACGGCGTTAACGGTGCGAGGTTTTCTCACGGGAGAATTTCATCTTACGGGACAACAGGGTTATTTTTTAGGTTTTCTCGTCGCGGCGATCGCGATCGCTCTCATTCCCGTTTGGTTGCCCGTGGTTTACGATGGCTTGGGCTTTATGAGCAACGAGATTGAAGCACCTCAATGGTTGGATGATAGTTGGGTCAATTGGGCGATCGCGACGGCTGTGGGGGGGTTGATTTTAGCGATCGGAGTGGGAATAGGCTATCCTTTCGGTCTCGTCCCGGTTTGGGGAGAAACGTGGCTGCCGGCGGGGGTCGGGTTTACCCTCTTGGAATATTTTATGGTGGCGGTCACGATTATCGTTGTGGCGGTACCCGAAGGGTTGCCCATGAGCGTCACCCTGTCTCTGGCTTATAGCATGAAACGCATGGCGGATTCTAATAATTTAGTGCGACGGATGCACGCTTGCGAAACCATCGGGGCGGCGACGATTATTTGTTCCGATAAAACCGGAACTCTGACGCAAAATAAAATGCGAGTTTACGAGGTTGCTTTTCCAGCTTTACACTCGACCAAAGTAGCCGACTTGGATTTTGCCAAACAGTTAATTGCTGAAGCGATCGCGGCCAACAGTACCGCCGATCTCGAAAAAGAAAAAGGACAACCCACTCAAGCGATCGGTAATGCCACAGAAAGTGCTTTGCTGCTTTGGTTAGACGCGCAAGATTTTGATTATCTTGACTATCGTTATAACTTTAAAATTGAATTTCGTCTTTCATTTTCCACTCAGAATAAATATATGGCTACCTTTGGTCATTCTGACGTGACGAATGGGGAAATTGTCCATATTAAAGGTGCGCCGGAAGTCGTTCTCGAACGCTGCGCTTATATTCTCACTGAATATGGTATCTTGCCCCTACACAATCCCGAACCGATTTTAGCCGCCTTACACGATTACCAAAAACGAGGAATGCGAACTTTAGGGCTGGCTTATCAAGATTTGCCAGAAAACTTAATGCAGCCCGAGATGGGGAAACAGGTCAAACCCCATCTAACATGGTTGGGATTTGTTGCTATTGTCGATCCTTTGCGATCGGGGGTGTCCGAGTCTATTAAAACCTGTCTCAATGCAGGGTTAAAAGTGCAAATTATTACCGGAGATTGTGCAGAAACCGCAGAAGAAATCGCGCGGGAAATCGGACTTTGGCAAGATGAGGAAGAACGACATAAATATGCCTCTCTCACGGGTAAGCAATTCCGCAAAATGAGCGACGAAAAGGCCAGTAAAGCCATTAAACATTTAAAAGTGCTATCCCGTGCGGTTCCTTCAGATAAATTGCGGTTGGTGCAACTCTTACAAGCCACCGGAGAAGTCGTCGGGGTGACGGGAGATGGCACCAATGATGCAGGTGCTCTAAAACAAGCTAAGGTAGGATTGGCGATGGGAAGCGGCACAGCGATCGCGAAAGATGCCAGCGATATTATTTTATTGGATGATGCTTTTCAAAGTATTGTCAATGCGATCGTTTGGGGGCGCTCTTTATATCAAAATATTCAACGCTTTATTCTTTATCAGTTGACCATTAATGTTGTCGCTTTGGGGATTGCTTTATTAGGACCTTTTATCGGCATTTCCCTGCCTCTGACAGTCACACAAATGTTATGGGTCAATCTCATTATGGATACTTTTGCCGCTTTGGCTTTGGCGACAGAACCGCCTCACGAGACAGTTTTACAAGACCCCCCTCGAGACCCGGAAGCCTTTATTATTTCCACTTCAATGGCGCAGAATATTCTTGCCAATGGTTTAATCTTTTTAGGCTTTTTGGCAGCCTTTTTACTCTATTTACAAAAAGATGGCAGCATTGATGCTTATGAACTCTCAGTCTTTTTTGCAGTTTTTGTCTTTATTCAATTTTGGAACTTATTTAATGCTCGCTGCCTCGGATTAAAACAATCAGCTTTTAAAGGAATCTTGCAAAATAAAGGATTTATGGCGATCGCAGCAGCAATTTGTATCGGTCAAATCTTAATCATTCAATTTGGTGGGGAAGTGTTTAGAACTGTTCCCCTTTCGTGGCAGGATTGGTTAGCAATTGTCGGTAGTACCTCGATCGTTCTTTGGATTGGTGAAGGCTGGCGATGGGTTATTTCAATGAACAGTGAACAGTGAACAGTTATCAGTTATCAGTAATGTTCACTAAAACAGGAGGCTTGATATTCGGAGGTTTTTGGGGTTTTCCTTCTGAAGAAGGAGGCTTAAAACCTTATTAGTTTAGTCATGATCGCGGCAATGTACTCGCATTTAATGAAAATATTTGTTGATATTCTGCTTTCATTTGTTTGGCGATCGCCTCCCAACTATAATTGTTTATTGCTAATTCCCGCGCATTTTCACCTTTTTGCTTTTGTTGTTCGGGATGTTGCAACGCCGATCGCAATTTGTTCGTAATATCTTCGCGATCGCATTGCGTCACCCATCCCGCATCAGCATCTTGAATGGCATCCCAAATATAGACTTTATTAGAGATTAATACGGGAACTCCCGCTAACATTGCTTCAGCAACGGCAATCCCAAAGTTTTCATAATAAGAAGGCAAAACAAATAAATCGGCATCCTTCAATAACGCTAATTTATCTTCTCCTTTAACAAATCCAGTAATCGTGGTACGCGATCGCAATCCTGCATCTTCGACCATCTGAAAAACCGATTGTTCGTATTCAGGATCTTGAGAATTCGATCCCGCTAAAACAAAATGAAAATCAATGCCTTCCGACTGTAATGTAGCCAAGGAAGGAAAGAGCAAATCGAAGCCTTTTTTAGGGTCGATTCGAGACATAAATAAGATTAATGGAGTATTTTTCCCAATGTTCCATTTCTCTCTCGCTAATCCTGCTTCTGGTAAATCTCCCGATAATTTTACGCCTAACGGGACAACAATATCGCGAGTTTTCCGACCGAAGCGATACGAGATTCTCGCTTCTTCTTGGCTGGTAAAATGAACTCCGGCCGCTTTGGCTAAATTAGGAGCTTCCCAGAGGAAAGCATAAATTTGCTTGAGTTGTTGTTTCTTTTTTAAATCTGCCGGATCGAGAGTTCCTAAGGGACGTAAAATATAAGGTAAGTTGATATTTCTCGCGACAATTGCTGCGGCTGTACTCACAGGAGAAAATAAAGCATGAATATGCGCTAAATCGTATTCTTTTCCATATTGAGCCAGCCATTGCAATAACCCGAAAGAAAACTTATAACGTTGAAAGGGAGAACAGCGAAAATAGCGAATTTTATACCCATTTTCCTTAACGGGATCCTTTAACGGTACATCTAAAGGTGGCTGTCCGACATCACCATTAGAATCTGTGGTTAGTATGGTCACATCAACATTTTCCCGAGCTAATGCCGAAGATAATCCTCGTACCATTTGACTTGGACCGCCATAAACAAGGGAAATAGAAGGAACAATTTGCAGAATTTTCATACTATTCGGAAATGGGTACTGAATTCAATATCTCGCTCTTTAATCTTACAAGTTGATAGTCTGAATTTGGGCTATGTTGGAAAAGCGATCGCTAATCTTATTGAAAAAAAGTTTTAAATATTCGAGTTGATAGTTGTTTTCGTTCTCATCCGTTCAACAATTATAATGTTTGATAAAAAGCTAGCAATTCTCGAGCTAAGGCTTTATTGGTATATTGTTTTATCGCTTTTTCATACCCTTGACGTGCTAAATAAGCTCGGAATTCTGAATCTTCCATTAATTTTCGCAAACACTGGCGTAATTGTTCGACATCTCCTTCAGGAAAAATTAATCCTGTGTCGCGAATAACATTAGGAATTTCTCCCGAATCAGAACCAATAACAGCAACCTTACAGGCCATTGCTTCAATTAAAACATGACCGAATTGTTCTTTCCAACCCACAGCAGTGAGTGTTTTAAACTTATAAGTTGTTTCTGAAGGCAATACCAAAACATTCATCAGATTAATATAGCGAGGAACTGCATCGTGAGGAACGCTCTCAACTAGAATCAAACGATCTTGAATTCCGGCTTCTGTGGCTCGTTTTTGGATTTCTGCTTTTAATTCACCTCGGCCTAATAAAAGAAGTTTCCAATTTTTTTCAGTTAATTGAGAAACAGCTTCAATTAAAGTTAAAATTCCTTTTTCTTCTACAAATCTACCCACAAAACCAATAATAAAATCATCATTATCTATATCAAAATTCTCTGTTAATTCAGGTTCAAACTGAGGAGAAAAAAGTTTTTCATCAACACCCAATTGCGGCATAACCTTAACTTTACCTTGATAGCCATGTTCTCGTAAAATCTCTGCACCATCTTGATTTCCTGCCACTAATCCATCGGTATTGCTCAAATTGTATTGTTCGAGGAGTGAAATCGGGAACTTATTGTTATAAGGTAAATTCCACCATGTAAAGAAGCAATTTTTAGCTTGCAATCTCAACAATTTATTTAACGTAATAAATTGAGCATAAGCAAAAGATTTGACTCCTTGCTCGACTTGAATGATATCGGGTTGAAAAGAACGCAAAAAAGAAATGATTTCCAAGCCAAATGTTAGTAATCCTTGATTATTTTCGCTAAAGTTTGCAATGGGAACGATGCGAAAGTTACCTTCGTTTCGAGGTTGGGGTTCGATGATTTTATTCTGTACACCTCCGGGTCGCCAGCGTTGAGGGACGACGATCGCAACTTCAATTTCTGGATCTAAACGCGCAACCTCTCGAAATTTTTCGCAATTGAGATCGACAATATAGGTATGACTGGCGACTAAAATTTTCATACAATTAGTTATTGGTTATTGGTTTTAGTTATTGGTTATTGGTTATTGATTATTTTTTGTGAGTCGCGTATACACTTGCCCATTATTCCACAATCCATTAATGCGCGTTTTAACAGCATCAAAAAAGCCCAAACTATAAAAGATACCTCGGGTCATAATTTTGAGAGGAGAGCCGCTTTTATTACAAGGAGGGTTGCCGAGAACGTGACAATCAAATAATTTGAGATAGAGGCGCAATTGCTGATAAGGGGTGAGATTTTTTTGCGCCATGAGAAAGTGATTGTGATAAAAAGTGATTTGATATTTGAGCGATCGCGTGCTGATGTCGTGACATCCTCCGGTTTCTTCGCCTAAATGAACGAGATGCGCCTCGGGATCGTACCAAACTTGATAGCCCGTTTTTCGCAACCGCAAGCAAAAATCCGACTCTTCTCGCACTGCGGAACCGCGAAATCGTTCATCAAACCACACTTCATGCTTGGTAAAAATATCCTTACGATAGGACATATTACAACCTCGCGCCGAAATCACTCGTTGAGGCTTGGTCGTATGAACCAGATCGATGTAGTACCATGCAATTCCGGGATCCATTGCTTCGGGGGGTAATTCTGCAATTTCTAAATCTCCTCCCGAGTCTCCTAATTTCATGCGATCGAAAACTCTCCCCGCAACGGCTCCTACTTCAGGACGATCGTAATTACGGGCGTGTTTTTGGAGATATTCTGCTTCCATGCGAATATCATCATCAATAAAAACAACGATTTCTCCTTTTGCTTCTCGGACTCCATAATTTCTCGCTCCGGGTAAACTCGCCCAATTTAAACGAAACCAGCGAATTTTACCGGTGTCGGCTAAATCTTGTAAATAAGCGATCGTCTCGGATTCGTGGTTTTGGGTTTGATCGACCACTAGAATTTCAAAATCGGGATAGTCTTGTTTGAGAATATCTGCGATCGTATCCCGCAACACAACCTCGCGCCCATAGGTGGGAATAATAACTGAAATTGAAGGAAAATTCACGCGCTTTGTACTCCCATACTAATGTTTAGGCGGTTTTTGAAGTAACTTTACTCTTTGATTTTTTGCGATCGAGTCCCAATTGAGCTTCTTCGATTTTAGCGGCTTTGAGTTGTTCTTGTTCCTGCTTATCTATTTCCGGCAATTTGAACAGCAATCCTACAAATAGCCAATAATAAACTGCAACGGGATCGGTATCCAAAGGATACCAATAAGTATTAAAACTAATAATTAACACAAAAACCCAAAGACTCGACGCATAGTTACGCATAGTTGGCGTTTTTAAAGAACGACGAATTTGAAATGTTACCCAGACAATATTGGTTGTAAATACAAAAAATGCAAGACCTCCCAATATTCCCATTTCATAAATTAATTTAGGATGAAATGTTTCGACTAATGCCGATTTACCAAAAATTCTCGTAGAGTTTGTCGCTTTCCCTAAACCTCGTCCGAGAGGTCCTCGCTGTTCTTTGAATGCCCAATGAAACTGTTCTTCAATAAAAGCGTGTGGAGGAGATGCTTCTGCTCGACTACTTAAACTATCCAGTCGATCTTGAATAATTTCGGGGTTGGTACTGATGACAATTCCGAGCAATAATACTAATCCTAATAAAATTGGGATAAATCGCTTGAGATTGGCCATTTGTCCGGTTAAAACAAATAAAATTACCGTAACGACTGGAACTAAGGCAAGGGCAATACGCTGACCGGAAATGACAGCATTAATAAATACTAATACCATACCTGTTAATCCTCCCAATCGCCACCAAAGAGATGTATCGCCAAACGCAACAGTAAAGGTAATGGCACTATTGGCAATTAAAAACCACGCCCAATGCCAAGGTGAGGAAAAAGTTCCAGGTAAGCGAATAAAGTTTTGGGCTGGCGTAAAACCCACGGCACCACCGACGAAACATTTGGCATCTACACTGGCTTTAAAGAGAGCATCTCCGACTTCATTACGAGTACCGAGACACGAACCCGAGTCTAATAAATAATATTGATAGATACCCAGTAATGTACAAATAATAACTAAAACCAGATGTACTCGTCCCAAACGCAATACGTCTTTTTTATTATTAATCATGTAATAAGTACAAAAAATCAATGGCACATAGCCCATTAATACTTTTAAACCCAGAATTCCTTGGGCGAGAGGAATACCATCCTTACATAACATTCCTCTTCCTTTTCTTGGCAAACTCGCACAGAGTGGCAGGACAAATTGCATCATACCATTGACAACTAATAAAGTTAAAAGTGCAGCAACGGTAAGAAATATTAAAGTAAATAATATTTTTTTGTTAACAATGAGAGGTTGTTTTTTTCTTTTGCACTCGAGTCCTAATGCAATACAGGCAGGAATAAAAAAACCATCTTTTGCTAAATTAAAAATTGCATTTCCACCAACAACTTGATAAATAATTGTTCCACTAAAAGGCATATAGATGAGAAAAAGCCAGAGTCCGGTGCGAGGATACTGATAGGAAAAGTACATGACTGGAATTCCTGCGCCCAGAGCTAATCCTATTTTAGGATTAATTAAAGATAAAGGAATAGTAATAAAGATCAAACAACCAAAAATAACAGAAATAACATTGATTAATTTCTTTTTATCTTTGGCCGCTTTCCGTTTGAGTGCGGCGATTTCTTTGGGACTAAGATTGGCAAGTTCTGCTTGCTTTTTTTCTTTTTGGGATTTCTTTTTTGTTTTTTTCGATTTGGCCATAATGCTTTTCAATGAACAAGTATCAATAAATCCTTACTTCTTACATCGAATGCAAGCTAACGATCGCATTTCCGAACCAGCACTTATCAATTGTGAATGGGTATTACACTCGTTGCCAGCCTAAACGATCGCCTATTTTAATGCCGCATTTTCTCAACTTTTGCCCCATCGAACAATTATGACAAATGAAAATAGCAATCGCCACTACTCATCATGCGATCGAGTAGTGGCGATTCGTTCTTCTCTTTGGCATCAAGCTAGGGAATATTGCTGAACCGTATGGGTTAATGCTTCTGTCCAATACTGTACGGCTTCCGAGCAGGCTGCTTCCACCATGACGCGAATGACGGGTTCGGTCCCAGAGGCTCGGATTAACACTCGTCCGTCGTCTCCTAATGCTGTTTCTGCATGGGCGATCGCTTGCTGGAGTTCGTGGCAATTTTGCCAGTTGGCACGACGATCGCGGTTTTCAACTCGGATGTTGCGTAAGATTTGGGGATAGGTTTGGAAACTTTCTTGCACTAATTCTGCGAGAGAATGGCCGGACTGCTGCACTAATGCCGTTAAATGCAGGGCGGTTTGCAGTCCGTCGCCAGAATAACTGTGATGGTGGCAGAGGATGTGGCCGGATTGTTCTCCTCCCAGCATGGCTCCCGTTGCAAGCATTTCGGCTTGCACGTAGCGATCGCCGACTTTGGTGCGTCGGAATTGTCCTCCCTGTTTTTGCCATGCCCGCTCAAAGCCCAAGTTTGCCATTACGGTTGCAATAATGAGATTGTCGGGGAGTTGCTGTTGTTGTTGCAGGTAACATCCCCAAAGATAAAGAATATAATCTCCATCAATAACTCGCCCTTGGCCATCGACGGCCATGACGCGGTCGGCATCTCCATCAAAAGCAAAGCCCATATCTGCTTGATATTGTCTGACTACAGCTTGTAACGAGTCGAGGTGAGTCGAACCGCAATTCACGTTAATGCGATCGCCATCGGGGGCTTCATGCAGGCAAATCACCTCCGCACCTAAAGCGCGAAACACTTGCGGGGCAATCTGTGCCGAGGCTCCCCAAGCGAGGTCAAGGACGATCCGCAAGCCTTGAAATCCCATATCGGAGGGGAGCGATCGCGTTAAAAATTCCCCGTATCCCGTCACCAATTCGGGACGAGGGCAGGATTTTCCCCAAGTTTGGGAGGTGTTGGGAAAATTTACCTCATTCCTTAAAGCGGTCTCGAGTTGTTCGGTTAATTCGTGACTGAGCTTTGTACCGTTACGACCAAAAAATTTAATGCCATTATCTTCAGGAGGGTTGTGACTGGCAGAAATCATCACACCGCCGATCGCATCGGTATGACCGACGGAATAGGAGACGCAGGGCGTGGGACATAAGCCCAACTGCCACACCTCGACCCCTGCCGATGTTAAACCCGCCGTTAGTGCGGTGGCCAACATATCGCTAGAATTGCGGGAATCTTGCCCGATGGCGATCGCTCCCGTTGCGCTGGTGTTGGCTTGTAGGACTCGACCGGCGCAAAAACCAACTTTGAGGGCTAAAGACGCATTTAACAGTTCTCCCGCCTTGCCACGAATCCCATCTGTGCCGAAAAGAGGGGTACTGGGTAACGAGGCATTGGGGACAAATTGAGAATTGCTAATCGAGAACGATTCGTTTTTGGTGATACGATCGCTCCCTTGGATTGAAATTGGAGATGATACCATATCGTTGACTTCCTCACACACTCTATACTTTTGGAGGATAACATTATTGGTTATGGATTATTGGGGAAGAATCTCGTCTGATGACTTTTTCAGGGATGCGATCGCACTTTCCGGATCGCTTCTAAATTCCAAGGGCTGCGAGGTGGCTCTCCATTTGTTCTAATGTCAGATGGGGTTCGATATATTGAGGATTTTCGGGATTGTAGGGACTGGCAAGGCGGGCGATCGTAATAATTTTGGCATCTTCGGGCAAGATCGGCACGTCGGGATCGAAGGCCGTCGATCGCATCAGAGAACTGGAAAAGCCTTTAAAAATCATAATTTCGTCCTCTTCTCCGACAATTTCTGCCTTGACCAGCAAGACTTCCTGAGAGCGCGAGATCGTGTATTGCTCGAGGCGCTTTCCTAAAGATTTGGTCATCGGTTAACAATCCTTTTATCTGGCAATGTTTGGTCAAAGACGAAGAAGGCGATCGCCTATTTTTCGAGCCAATTGTCTCGGAATTGATACGCGATAAAACCTTGAAAATTCAAGCCAAAGCCAATCAACTCGGCACATTCAAATTCACTGTAGAAACAAAGCCGGCCTTGTCTCCTCTACTTTTCCATTGCCGATCGCCCTTGTTTGCCCAAGCGCACGATGACAAAATAGACAAAATAGAGAATATAGGCTGCCAAACCAATGGCCGCGAGGAAACCGAGAAAACCCGGATTGGTATTGGCATGAAACCAACTTTTGTAGAGAAAGGGCGGTTCGAGCCAAACGCGACAAAAGGTCGTGGTGAGAGACTCCGAGGAAAAGGCACAAGAAAGAAAGGGAAGGGATGCGATCGTTCCCAAAGTACAGTAAATCGTAATCGCCCACCGCCAAGCCGTTAGGGCAAACTTAAGGGAACTAAAATTATGGTCGTCAATTTCATCGTTGAGATCGAGCCAAAACCATAACGAAATAGGAATTAAAAGTCTGGCGGCAAATCCAGTTATATAACCAATTGACCAAGAAGGAATCATTAAATACACGGTAATCATCAGGAGACTGGCAACCCGCCAATAAATAATGAGGAGACGAACCATCGCCTCTTCCTTGCGTATTGCTGCCCAGAGCAACAAGATTAAAGGCATGATGACGGTAAAGAGGACGGCCAAGCGATAATCCATCCAAATTAAGGGTTTAAACCAAATGTCCTGCACGATCTGTTTCCTAGCTTTGCTCAACTATTGTAATACCTAGCGCGAATTGCAGTTTCCCAATTGCGAACAGGGAATTGAGATAATGCGATCGATCGCAAAAAAAAACAGCAGGAGAGCCTCAATATCGAGGTTTCCTGCTATTCTCGTCGAAAAATATGCTCGTTGAGCGAGTTACTTTCAGCAATTAATCATCATAGATGCGGCATTCCACAGCATCGGGATTATCGTCGCAATATTTTTCTAGAGAGCTTTTGGGGGTTTCTTGGCGTTGATGGGCGGCCTCAGCTTGTAATTCTTCGACTGCATCCCAAGCGACTGCACATTCGCTGGAAGTTGAGCCTTCCGTGTTGCAAACGACTCTGGCTTGGTCGCGTTCTTGGTCGATTTTTTCTTGAATGTTACTCATTATGGGTTTATTCCAGTGATTTTGAAAGGACAACAGATCGGCAGATCTTAAGGTTTATGGCGATCGCGAGAGAGTGTGTCTGTTATGCTTTGAATTGAAACAGTCTCTCTCTCTATTGATATCCTAACGAATATTCTTATCCTTTATCGATCCCGATTTTTTAAGATTTGATGAGATTTAATCCCATGAGCGAACAAATTCAATGGATCAATGCCCTCTCAACTCAACCTTCCCTCGAAGCCGCGATCGCTGAGGTTGCTGCCACGGTTCGGCAATCTTTATCCGGAAATTTCGACTTAGGAATTGCCTTTATTTCTTCAGCCTATGCGAGTGAATATCCCCGCTTAGTTCCCTTATTATTAGAACAATTACCATTAAAAATTGTGATTGGTTGTGGAGGAGGCGGAGTCGTCGGCCTTGGCGATCGCGGCGAATCTGTTGAAATTGAAGGCAATCCCGCTTTCAGTTTGAGCGTTGCTTCTCTACCGGGGGTTAACGTTCATCCTTTTCATATTTCTGGGAACAATTTACCGGATTCAGATAGTTCCCCAAATCTTTGGTGCGAATTAATGGGAGTCGATCCTCAAGACAATCCCAATTTTATTTTGCTGGCAGATCCCTTTTCTGCCAAAATTACTGACTTATTGCAGGGGTTGGATTTTGCCTACCCCAATGCGGTGAAGGTGGGGGGATTAGCCAGTAGTGGGGCGATGTCAGGGCAGAGTGGCTTATTTTATTACCAGTCTGGGGCTTCAGGGTCATCTCTCTATCGCGAAGGCACGGTGGGAGTTGCCCTCAGTGGTGACATTACCGTCAAAGCGATCGTTGCTCAAGGCTGTCGTCCCATCGGTCAAACATTTCAAGTGACCCAAGGACAGCGCAATGTTATTTTACAAATCGCCGAGTTTGGTCAAAACACTACGGAAGGACAAGCACAACCCACGCTAACGGCGTTGCGAAATTTACTGCAAAACTTGGATGAGAGCGATCGCGAGTTGGCGCAAAATTCTCTCTTTGTCGGACTGGCTCGAGATGAGTTTAAAACCGATCTCTATCAAGGGGATTTTTTGATTCGCAATCTCATTGGGGTCGATCCGAATGTGGGAGCCGTAGCTATTGGCGATCGCGTGCGTCCGGGTCAGCGCCTGCGCTTCCACCTGCGAGATGCGCGGACTTCTGAAGAGGATCTCGAGGTGCTTTTGCGTCGCTATCAACGAGAACAGTCGGATCCTGAAGGGGCGATCGGGGCGTTAATGTTTTCTTGTTTGGGTCGAGGAGAGAGTTTATATGGTAAGCCGAATTTTGACTCCCGACTGTTTCAAAGTTATTTAGGCAATATTCCCGTGGGCGGGTTCTTTTGCAATGGTGAAATCGGACCTGTGGGAGGAAACACCTTTTTACATGGATATACTTCAGTGTTTGCCATTTTTTATTAAAATTCTCTCCCGAACAGATTGTCCAAGAGTCTCCAGCCAAAATTATTTTAGCTGGGAGTCTTAATATTTGTTTTGCTTGATGCTTTATTCTACTTGAATTTATAAAATCTTTTTAATAAAACCGTTCTCAAATAAGTACCCTCGTTCTAAAATAAGAACAGAATGATTAAGAGGCAAAAATCTTTTAATCGCATCAACATTTACCAGATTAAAAACATCATGGAAAAGATGGAAAAATTGACCCCAGCCCAAAAAGAATTGTATGACTGGCTGGTGGAATACATTCGCACGGAACAGCACGCACCGTCTATTCGGCAAATGATGCGAGCGATGAACTTAAAATCCCCTGCCCCGATTCAAAGCCGTCTGGAGCGCTTGCGGAATAAAAAGTACATCGACTGGACAGAAGGAAAAGCGCGGACGATTCGCATTCTTTATCCGCCGAAAAAACGAGGATTGCAAATCGAAGGGGCGATCGCGGCGGGAGGATTAGTCGAACCGTTTGCCGATGACAAAGCACAACTGGACATTACTGCTATCTTGCACCGCCCGAATTGTTTTGCCTTGCGGGTGACGGGAGATAGCATGATCGAGGATATGATTCGGGAGGGAGATTTTGTCGTCATGCAAAAACCCCTCGGTAGCGAACTTCCCCGAAATGGAGAAATCGTTGCCGCGCGGGTGGATGGTGCTGGCACCACCTTAAAACGATTTTACAAATTTGCCGATACTGTTACCCTAAAACCCTCTAATCCAGATTTTAAACCCATTGAGGTAGAAGCAGAGAAAGTGGAAATTCAAGGTGTTCTCATTGGGGTTTGGCGCGATTTTCTCAATAAGCGCGATTGGTAATCCCGAACAATCCTCCATTGACTGGAGGATTGTTTGATTTTTAGGTTTGCTCGGGTAGGGTACGAATCAATTTCTTCTCTTCGCGATCGCTTCTTCGGGCCAGCAATTGTTCTTCCAAAGCAGCGATGCGGTTATAAGCTGCTGTAACCTGTGCCGTCAGCCGTCGGATTTGCAGGTCGGGGGATAGCGATCGCTCCTTGGTATTGTAGTCAAGCAAGCGTTCCAAGTTCTGTCCGTCTTCCAGCACATCCTTGTGACCGCTACTCGCTTTGTTTGGAGTGGAAGCCGAGGAATCAGGGTGCAAAGAAGAGGAGAGAGGGACATTCTCTAGGATTTGCTCGACATCATCAGCTTTTTGCCGTGCGAGTAGAGCATTAAGCTGGCCAGACATTTGTTCGACAAGTTGATGCAGCGTATCAACCTTATCGTTAAGCACATTCAGTTGATTTTGCAACTTTTCCATAATAATTCCTGCTTTAGCAATTTATGTATTTCTATGCTATTGCTTGTTGTTGCCCGATCCTTGCGGATTCCTGATTCATTTAACTTTTGAAGCTGAGGGAAATACTGAGTTGGTGCTGCATTATACCAATATTGTCATTTCAATAAGCAATGAACAATCTTGCAACACAATTTCAAATTATTGTTATTATCAGAATAATCACTTGAAATCGAGTCGTTTGTGCCTGAATGGTTTCAAGAGAAACCCCGCTTTTAAGGGTAAATTTCTAACTTTTTTGTCCGACGACGGATAAACCATCAACAACAATTGAGGGCGTATAACAAGAGCCGTGCCACATATTATCATTCCCCAAGGCTAGAACTCGTTTGAGGGCATGATAGACGTTGCCCGCAACCATTGTATCTTTGACTCGTCCGACAATTTCTCCGCCATAAATGCGATAGCCAAGATCGACATTAACGGAAAAATCTCCGGAAAGATCGCTGCTTCCGCCTAACATTTGATCGACTAATAATCCATTATCCAATTGACGAATTAAGTCTTTTAGGGTCCCTCTACCGGGTTCGACGACAATATTGACCAGTTCGGGGGTGGGATAGCGATCAAGGGAAGGACGAAACCCGTTTCCCGTTCCCTTCATTCCTAAAGCACGACTGATGGCGCGATCGCTATAAAATTCTTCGAGTTTGCCTTGTTGGATGAGGGAGAGAAATTGTGTTGGGGTGCCTTCATCATCAAAGGGGCAACTATAGGGACCTCTTTCTGGTTGTTGACTGAGAGAAAGACTTTCAGAAACGACTAATTGTCCTCGGCGATCGCTCCACGGGGAGGATTTTTCCAAGACCTGCTTGCCATTGATGGCTTCGGATAGGGTATCCCAAAGCAGGGTTGCTGCTTTTCCCGTGAAGAGAATGGGAATGCGACCGAGGGGTGGAGGTGTATTTTTTTGCGCCCATGCCAGCCGAATTAAAATTCTCTGAATGATACTCTCTACACTGAGGCGATTGCGTTCTTCACGATCTTCATAAACTCCGAGAAAGTCTTCTCCTCGCACCCATTCCACCCCCAAATAGCCACTTAGGGTAATATCGGTATACTGGCAGTGCAATCCTTGATTATTAGTCAGGATTGTTGTCTCTTGCTCGCATTCAAATTCTGCACTACACAGCACTTCAGGATATTGCTCGCGAATGTAGGCGATCGCTTCTCGTCCCAATTTAACTAATTCCCCGACTTCTACTCTTGCTCCCAAATCTGGTAGCACTACTGTTTTGGGTTCAGCGAGTTCGATGGTTTCGACAGGATTGAGTTCCGAGAGAGCGATCGCCGCTTCGACTAATTCTTTTGGCTCGACTCGTCCGTAAGCCACAGCCAACCCCGGGCGATTATGCTGCCAAATTCTGAGTGCCGTACCTTCCGACTCGCAACTCTCTAGCTGTTTGAGGCGGTTGGCTTCAAAAAAAATAGGATGGGACAGCGATCGCGATTGATAGACTTCCGCACAACTCGCTCCCGAGGCCAGAGATAATTCGAGTAATTGTTCCGCGCGTATTTCTTGGGACTTCATCGGGTTCGGCAAGAGGCTGCTGTTTAGGGAGAATAACGCAATTGTACGCTTTTACCGACAAATAGAAATTAACCCTGTGGAGTTAAATTGCCTAAAACTCCCAACAGGGTTAAATTTTCCTAATCAGAAAGGAAGAGATTGGAGAAAATTTTGCTTATTTTTTTTCTTCTTACTCAGATTTTCCAGCGCAAGGGTCTTCCTTAGCTGCACAAGGATCGCCGTCTTTACCAGCGCAAGGATCTTCTTTAGCTGCACAAGGGTCGCCTTCTTTAGCTGCACAAGGGTCGCCGTCTTTAGCTGCACAAGGATCTGCTTGTTCGGTTTTCTCACCGTCTTTGGCTGCACAAGGGTTTGCACAACCCACAGCCAATCCCAAACTTAATAAACTAACGGCCGCCATTGTTGTCAAATACTTAACTTTCATTTGGGTTCCCCTCGAAATTATTTTAAATTGAGTGTTTTTTGAGCTTTGAGCATTTTAAGCTGAAGATCGCCACGATCAATCTCCAAAAATGTTTTAGAGTCATTTTGCTTCAGCGTAGACAACAATATAGCAAATAAAATTCTCATATGACTGAGAAAAAACTGAAAAGCCCCTAAAAAAATATTAATTTATCTAATCAAACTTATCAGAAAAAAAGTATTTTATAATGGCTTCACGAAGAAATCCGATAAAATAGACCCTTGGGGGTTACGCAATGCAAAAAATGTTGAAACAAAGTTGGGTATATTTAGCGGCTTGTTGCTTTGTTGCGATCGCGGCCTGTACGCCGACTGAGGAAACTGGCAATCAGTCGGAGGAGGTGCAGGTTATCTCTTTGACGCAAACCGGCTGTCAGTTTGTGGAAACGGAAACCCAAGATTATCAGTATCAAACCACGAGTAGTGAGGATTGCGAGAAAATTAACAGTGAAACCCTTTCCGAACGGCAAAATCAATTTAAACCCTTAGAATTAAAAGCGGGGAAATATGTTTTTCGCGTGACCAATCGCGATGTCCCCTACGAACTCGGATTTTATCTACGTGGGGAAGGTGCGAAAAAACTAACACTTCCCAAGATTAGTGGCGGCGGCTTGACAGAAGGCAGTAGCAAAAACTACGAGATTACTCTGCGTCCGGGCAAATATATTTTTAGTTGTCCTCTCAACCCCACACCGGATTATCCTGTTATTGTCAACTGACATGAGAAGGAACCTAATGAAAGGTCGGAATTGGTTGGTCACAGACCAAGGTATTTGTCAAGAGCTAAATGCTGTAGAAGATGAGAAAATCCTGACAACTCCCTATCGCTTGTATCAATTTCTCGCCGATCTCGATCGCATTCTCGATCGCTTTGACGACAATGCCGAGCGTCTAAAACGAATCTGTCCCCGCATCCGGCGCTTGATGAATGATTCGCCTTGGCTGCAATTGCAATATACATTTCCGGATCCTCAAAAGGGATGGGCTGTTTCCATGCTTTATGATGAACCCGGATACCCGATTACAGTACAAATGGTGTCTTGGGAGGCAGGACGGGTCTCCACCATTCACAATCACGCCACTTGGGGACTGGTGATGCTGTTGGATGGTGAGGAGAAAAATACCTTTTGGAAGCGATCGCCAGAACCCGAGTTTCCCGATCGTATTAGCCGAGTTGGGGAACAAACTTTCTTATCGGGAGATATTATCTGTTTTTTACCCAATGCCATTCATTGTGTAGAAGCAATGGGAGAAAGTCCAACCATTTCTTTTAATTTATACGGCATCACCACTTACGATCGTCGTTTTGTTTTCGACCCTAAAGCCCGCACTGCGAAAACATTTTAGTTTTAGTTTATTAGTTATTAGTTATTAGTTATTTACTGATAACTGATAACTGTTCACTGTTCACTGAATAAAATGCTCGAACAATTTGCTAGTGATAATTATTCGGGAATTTGTCCCGAAGTCATGGATTATTTTCTCAAAGCGAATCAAGGGAGTGCTTTGGCGTATGGAGAAGATGAATGGACGCAAAAAGCAACTGATTACTTTCGAGACCTTTTTGCAGTTAATTGCGAGGTCTTTTTCGTTTTTAATGGAACGGCGGCCAATTCTTTGGCATTAGCTTCCCTATGTCAATCCTATCACAGCGTTATTTGTCACGAACTCGCCCATATTGAGACTGATGAATGTGGAGCGCCAGAATTTGCATCCAACGGCTCTAAATTATTACTGGGTCATGGCAAAAATGGTAAATTAACGCCAGAGTCGATTGAAAGTCTTGTGACCAAACGTAGGGACATTCATTATCCCAAACCCAAAGTTATCAGTTTAACTCAACCCACGGAATTAGGGACATTATATACTCTTGAAGAATTAGCAGCGATTAAAGCGATCGCAAAACAATATGATTTAAAAATTCATATGGATGGGGCAAGATTTGCAAATGCGGTGGCTGCTTTGAATGTTACCCCAGCCGAACTGACTTGGAAAAATGGGGTTGATGTTTTGTGTTTTGGCGGTACAAAAAATGGCTTGCCATTGGGGGAGGCAGTTTTGTTTTTTAATCCAGATTTAGCAGAGGATTTTGCTTATCGTTGTAAGCAAGGTGGACAATTAGCCTCAAAAATGCGCTTTATTTCTGCGCCTTTTTTAGGGCTTTTGGAAACAGGTGCATGGTTAAAAAATGCGCGACACGCTAACCAATGTGCTGAGTATTTAGAGCAACAATTAACACAAATTCCTGAAACAGAAATAATCTCTCCTAGAGAGGCAAATGCCGTTTTTGTCAAGTTTCCCGATCGCATCATTCGCGCTTTAAAAGCGAAAGAGTGGCATTTTTATACCTTTATTGGTATAGATAGCGTGCGATTTATGTGTTCTTGGAATACCACGCGATCGCGAATTGATGAACTCCTCTCAGATATTCGCGAGGCAATTTAAAAATGCTGTTAGTTGCAGGTTACTTGTACTGAGCAAAGCCGAAGTGTTAGTGATTGAGATTAGTTGTATAATTAATAAAGACTGTATTGAATTTTAATTATTTTATGAGTATTACAGATTTTGTTTTAATCGGTCTCAATTTCCTGCTGGGGTTAACGATCTTTTTGTTTATTTTTCGGATTGTTCTGACGTGGTATCCTCAAGTTGAATTAACGCGCTTTCCTTTCAATGCGATCGCTATTCCCACAGAACCATTTCTCATTCCCACGCGCAAAATTATTCCCCCGATCGGCGGTGTAGATATTTCACCGATTATCTGGGTGGGAGTTATCTCTCTGTTACGAGAAATCTTGATCGGGCAACAGGGTTTATTGAGAACATTATTGTGATAGTTTTTATCAATGAATAATGAACGATGAACAATTACTGACTCGCTAAGTAAATTTTTGCACGTTCCCAGAGGCGATCGAGTTCTTCTAAATTATATTCAGTGAGAGGGCGATCGGCAAAATTTTCCATTTTTTCCAAGCGCTGGATAAAGCGTTGATTTGTTCCTTGTAAGGCTTGAGACGGATCGAGATCGTACCAACGAGCAATATTAATAACCGTAAATAATAAATCTCCAAGTTCTGCTTGTTGATGCTCTTTATCATTTCCTGCTAAGGCTTCTTGAAATTCTCCGAGTTCTTCTTGAAATTTTCCCCAAACATCTTCAATGTTATCCCATTCAAATCCCATTGAAGCGGCTTTTTTCGACATTTTCATACTGGCCATTAAAGGCGGAAGCGTTCGACTATAGCGATCGAGTTTACGGCTGAGCAATTTCGCTTGTTCTGGGGTTTCTCCTTTCTCTTCTGCTTTAATTTGTTCCCAATTTTTGCGAACTTCACTCACATTTTCTACTTCTAGATCGCCGAAAACATGAGGATGACGACGAACCAATTTTGCACCAATTCCCTGTGCAACTTCTGCAAGGGTAAATTGTTCGTATTCTCGGGCAATTTGCGCTTGTAAGACAACTTGCAGGAGGAGATCCCCCAATTCTTCTGCGATCGCTTCTTTTTCCTCGCTTTGGATGGCGGCGACAGTTTCGTAGGCTTCTTCAATGATATAAGGAATTAGAGTTTGCGGCGTTTGTTCGATATCCCACGGACAGCCACCATCCGGCGATCGCAATTCGGCAACAATTTCGATCAACTCTTGCAGGGCATTAAGGGTTTCTCTATACATAATTTTGAGCCTATTTCTCTATAACTAGGGTACCGTCACCGGAGACGACTTCACCGATCGCCCGAGCCTCAATGCCGCGATCGCCAAACCATTTCACGGCATCTTCTGCGTGTTGGGGAGAGACGATCGCCACAAATCCAATTCCCATGTTAAAGGTTTCCCACATGGCATTTTCGGAAACGTTTCCTTGTTGTGACAACCATTGAAAGACGGAGGGAACTTCCCACGTAGCGCGATCGATTTTGACAGATTGATTCGTATTGAGACAACGGGGTAAATTTTCTGGCAAACCTCCTCCGGTAATATGAGCCATACCGTGAATATCGAGGTGCGATCGCAGGGCTTCGAGAATGGGCTTAACATAAATTCGAGTGGGAGTCAAAAAGATTTCCCCCAAACTTTGACCCGCCAATATTTCCGGGCGATCGTCCCAACTCAACCCCTGCATTTCTATAATTTTACGCACTAAGGAAAAACCGTTACTGTGAACGCCGCTACTGGGTAGGGCGATGGCGCGATCGCCAACCTTCACGCGAGAACCATCCAACAATTGCTCTTTTTCCACAATGCCCACGCAAAACCCAGCCAGATCGTATTCCCCAACGGGATAAAATCCGGGCATTTCTGCGGTTTCTCCTCCCAATAGGGCGCAACCACTCTCCCGACACCCCGAGGCGATCCCGTCCACTACTGCTGCCAATTGTTCTGGTTCTAACTTCCCCGTGGCGACATAATCTAGGAAAAATAAAGGTTCTGCCCCTGTGGTGAGAATATCGTTCGCGCACATGGCCACTAAATCAATGCCGATGGTATCGTGACGATTGACGGCATTGGCAATTTTTAATTTCGTTCCCACTCCATCCGTCCCGGAAACTAACACGGGTGCTTGATATCCCGTCGGCAGCTGAAAACACCCGGCAAACCCACCCAAAGCGCCTAAAACTTCGGGGCGATGCGTGCTTTGTACATTTTCACGAATGCGCTCGACAAAGGCGCGACCTGCCTCTACATCAACGCCTGCTGCTCGATAGTCCATATTTTTCCTGACATCCCTATTTGCACAACGATATCACTGTTAATGCAAAGTAATTTACAGAATTAGTGCGAAATTTGGCGCGATCGCATTACTTCTCAGCCTTTATCCAAGCAAATTCATAAATTCTTCTCGCGTTAATTCCGCATCTCAGAGAATTTTAGCAAGCAAAGCAACTCCAATTGTTTTCCCTGCATGAATAGGAATTGTTACAAGTAGAAAATTTCTTTTATAACAATGCAAAACAGACTAGAGTATTGCTGGATTTTCAAGACAGAAAGAAATCAAACTTTGGACATATTAATTTTAGACGTAACCATCAGTAAAAAACCTAAAATCAAGGGTACAATCGCGGCAATATAAAAGACTTGTTCTAAAGGACGATCGCCGAGGAAAAAGCCAAATAATGCCGGTGAGAGAAACTGACCGAGGAAATTCGTTCCTGTCCCTGCTGCAAGAATGGTAGACTGTAATTCCGAAGAGGCAATATTAGATAAAAGGGTGTAAATATTGGGCATAACAATACCAAAACCGATGCCCAAGAGAATTGTTGCGGATAAGAACATATACAAGCGATCGAACTGAGGCATTGCCATTAACACTAAGGCAACAATACCAAATCCCAAAGCAATAGCTGGAATTAACCCCAAACGTCGCGTTAATTTGCGAATTCCAAAAGCAGCAATAGCCGCAGAGCCGATCGCTTGAGAAGCTAAAACAATACCATTAATCGCAGTCCCCGCCCCAATGATTGCTTTAAGATGACTGGGCAAATTAATCACAACAGCATAAGCCGTTGCAGCCGTGAGGCAAAGGGTTAAAAATAATTGCCATGTTAAAGGATTGCTAAGGACTTTTTTCAAGGCTTGAGAATCGCCGGTCATTGAGGAGAGAGATTTAGCCGAAGCGGTGGTTTCTTCTGGCTGTTTAAAAGCGACAAGCACCAAGAGGGCAAAAGGAAGCGCTAACCCATATAATAAAAAAGAAACCCGCCATCCTAATATCCCTAATAATCCGGCTGAAATGGGATAAACAATATTTGCGATCGCGAGGACACTAGAAACATAAGCGATCGCTTGCGCCCGAGCTTCAGCCGACTCATACCGCTTAACTAATAAGCCCAAACTCGCCGCCGCAATTCCCCCACTGGCAGCCCCCACCAAGCCTCGAGTAATCAAGAGGGGTGTAAAATCATTCATTAACCCCCCTGCCATGCCAAATAAGGCGTATAAAATCAAAGAAATGACTAATATCTTAACTTGTCCGAAGCGATCGGCCAATAAGCCTAAAACAGGGCTAAAGAGAGCAACAGTTAAATAATGAGTGCTAACTAAATAACCCGCTAACGAGCGATCGAGTTGCAATTGTTCGATGATTTCTGGTAAAATCGGAGCAATCACGGCTCCGGTTAAAACAATTAAAGACCCTGTAGCAAAAAGGACAAATAACGAGCGATCGCGCCAAGTAAATTCCATTGATTAATGATAACTGGTGAGGTGGTGACTGGTGACTGATTAACTGGTGACTGATTCAAAGCATCTGCATGATTTCTTTGATTTTCTGCTCGCGATCGCGACTGAAAAGTGCCAGAATCAAACTCGAGATAACATAAGGCATCGCGAAGATACTTCCCAAATATCCTCGCCAGCGACTCCAAGAAAATATCGCTCTCAAGGTTGGATAAACGCGCCAAAAACGATTAATTGAACAGACCATATTATCTCCCAATGCCGTGACTTCATGCCACCATCCTGCCGGAATATATAAAATTTCTCCCGGTGCGAGGAAAATTTCTTGTTTATAAGGCAGTGCTTTTTGATAATTAGGAAAGGCTTGAAAATCTGGCTTTTCTGGATATAACTGACTGAACCACGAGCGCAGTTTTAAACCTCGATATAAATGGACAAAAATAGAGAAAGGATAAAGATTAGATGTTTGCGAAGGTGGAAAAAGAACTATTTTCTTCGTGCCGTAAAGTTGAATTAGCGTACCATCCATTTGATCGTAATGCAGGCATTCAACATGACCGCCGGGACCGATCCAAATGTTAAAATGACTGATGGGTTTATCGAGTCCGAGTTCGACAATTTTTTCTCTCGCTTCTCGTAAAGCTGGATTTTGTTTGAGAGGCGTTTCATTAATCGAGCATTTTGCTAAATAAATATCTTTTTCATGAGCCTCTTGACTGCGTAAAAGTTCGGCATATTCGCTAAATGTTTTCTGTTCTGCTGTAACACCACTACCAATATTGTCCCATTCGCGTTTATCTTGTTGATAGCGTTGCTTTCCGTATTGTCGCAAGAGAAATTTGCGATCGCCTAATTTTTGCACGAGAAAGTCTAGATCCCATTGAGATTTTCCTTCTAGCAACCCTGTCATAATGACCGGAATACCCGGTTTTTGATACTGTTTGACAAATTCTTTTTTAGTCATATCTGCAAGGGAAACCCGTGCGATCGCAGGAATCTTCCGATCTAAATTTGAGTTGAGTCGAGGACTTACTTCTACTGTCATGAGTGGGTTAGCTAAGGGGGTTTGCAGTACGAACAATAGCGAAAGTCTGATTATAGAGCAACTCGTGCCGATTGTGTCTTGCCTTGATAGCCAGTTTGCTTCAATGTCCGTTGCAATTGTTTCTTTTTTGTTTTTTTATTGCCGCGCGATCGCTCCTCGGGTATAATCTAAAATCGATTTGCCGATCGCGGCGATCTTGGGTTTTCCCCAACTTTAGCTGACAAAAAAACAACAATAGAGATAAACATAATGGTCAATCCTGCTAACTTTTTAGTCAAAAACTTAGAAAAAACAGTTTTAAATGGCTCTTGGCTCGAAGATTTAGTCGGAAAACATTCTTTAGTCGGAGATTCAATGTTTTTCGATGTCGAGCAATTCCCATGGGCAAAAGATTTAGAAGCTAATTGGTTGACCATCAGAAAAGAACTCGATGCCGTCCTCGATCGCGTCAACGACTTACCCAATTATCAACAAATCTCCACGAGACAAGCGAATATTACCGACGACAATCGCTGGAAAACCTACTTTTTTTACGCCTTTGGTTACAAGGCAGAAAAAAATTGCCAACAATGCCCGGAGACAGCAAAATTACTGGAGACTATACCGAATTTAAAAGCGGCATTTTTCTCAATTTTAGCCCCTCACAAACACATCCCCGAACACCGAGGAAAACATAAAGGCTTAATTCGCTATCATCTCGGTTTAAAAATTCCCGAACCTCAATCAGCTTGTGGTATTCGCGTTGGCGATCGCATTGCTCATTGGCAAGAGGGAAAAAGTCTAATTTTTGACGATACTTTTCTTCATGAAGCATGGAATAATACCGATGACTATCGCGTGGTTTTATTCCTCGATGTCGCTCGTCCCTTACGTTTTCCCATGTCATTAGTAAATTGGTTGGGCAATAATTTAATTGCTGCTTCTCCCATCGTCCAAGAAGCCAAAGAAAACCACAAAAATTGGCAAAAACAATTTGAAAAAAGGTAATTTTTTTGTGTTAGTTATTAGTTATTAGCTGTTTCTTTTCTCTCACTGATAACTGATAACTGATAACTGATTTTAAATCCAACCTTGTACTTCAGAATCAAGCCACGGTTTTTCTATCTTTGCACATTCACTTCGTGACGCTGCAAGGATATGTTTCATCATCACAGGCTCATCTGAATCGGCAGCAATAAATGCGGCATTTAAAGCAATATTAGCAATATTTCCTCCTGCAAGAGATAAGGATGCTAATTTCAGTGAATCCAGTCCTTTTGTAGGGGTTTCTTGCGGAAAGATTCGCGCCCAAATTTCTGCTCTAGCTTGAATATTGGGGAAAGGAAAAGCAACAATGAAACGAATTCGCCGTAAAAATGCTTGGTCTAATGCGCTTTTTAAATTTGTCGTCAATATCGCTAAACCTTGGTATGCTTCCATTCTCTGTAATAAATAACTTACTTCGACATTGGCATGGCGATCGCGGCTATCTTTGACTTCTGTTCGCTTGCCAAATAGAGCATCGGCTTCGTCAAATAATAATACAGCACTGCCAGACTCCGCCGCATCAAAAATACGCCGCAGATTCTTTTCAGTTTCCCCAATATATTTACTAAGGAGTCTCGGCTATCCCAAATTGTCACTAATTCATGAACAATTGTAGCGTGGGAAGGAGGTAAGGGGATGGTATGGCGATCGCTTAAAGGCTTGATGAGATGAGAAAGGCGATCGTCGAAATAGGGTTCTCCCATCAAGTAGTGCAAAATACTCTCGTCAATTTGCAAGGGACATTGAGTTAATACGGTTCCGGTTCCAACTTGCAACAATTGCCACCGTCGCAAAGGTGAATTGGGAGAAAAAGCACTCCAATGAGGATTGGGAAGGTATTGTAAACCCAAGCCAAAGGTTGGATAAATCTGTTGTGGGTTTTGGTGAAGATTGGCACATAATGAGGAGAATTTGGGAAATAATGCCATTCCCGCACCCATTAATAAGAAGTAAACTTCAAAAGGAGAAAGATTAAAAGTTTGATAGATTTGTTCTAAAGCCGTAGGTGGTGAGATATCGGGAATTTCTAGCGAGAGACGATCGCCGGGAGGATTCTTCTCATCAGGATTTTGTTGATCAAGCCACTGTTGCTCTAAAAACCGATAGACAACGGTAACATTTGCGATCAAAGAGCGAGAATTCGCTTCCAACCAATGGCTAGCGATCGGGTGATTCATTGTGAGTCCTCCTTTATATTGTTTTGTTAAATAGTCAAGCAGATAAGCATTTTATCGATTTCTTCTGTTGGTTAAATCCATCACAGAGTTTATCAACCAAGATATCATTTAATATCAAAAAATCTTCAAGTTTAATTTTTGTGAATATGAATGCTTACTGATTGTATGAATTGGAGTAGTATTAAGATCGGTAGTTTGACAGTCAACAAGATTTGAGTCATGAGCAAGCAGAAAGTACAAAAGTCAGTGAATTGGAGTCCCTCAAGCCGGCAGAAAGAACCTTCTTTAGCTCCACCAGTGATGGTCGTTCAGCGCACTCCTATCTCGGCTTTAAATACAGATGTATCGATTCCGGAATATACACCACTGAAAAACAATGCCGTAGAAAATCATCCTTTGCTGCGGCAATTTCAGACCCCTCAACTTCAGACTTCTCAACCGATACAGACTAAGTTAACAATTGGCGAAGTGGGGGATAAATACGAGCAGGAAGCCGATCGAGTTGCTCGAGATGTAGTCAGAGAAATTAATGCTCCCGCGATCGCGCAACGAGAGGAGACCGAGGAAAAAATAGCTCGCAAACTGATAGTACAGCGAGATAGCATTATGGCAGAAGAGACAGCAAGCCAAGAGGTGGAATCTTCTATCGATCGCGCTAAGGGAGGTGGACAATCTCTAGACTCAAGCCTACAGAATTCAATGGGTAGAGCGATGGGAGCAGATTTCAGTGGGGTGCGGGTGCATACGGATAGTAGTGCCGATCGTTTAAATCAATCGCTTCAGGCCAAGGCATTTACGACAGGACAGGATGTATTTTTTCGGCAGGGGGCTTATCAGCCGGGAAGTCGAGAAGGACAGGAATTGATTGCCCATGAATTAACTCATGTGGTGCAGCAGAATGGTGGAGCAGTGCAGCGATCGCCTCAGCAACAAGAGCAATTAACTCAATCCTCAGCCATTAACACTTCATTTGCATCGGTCGAAGAATGCGCGATACAAGCAAAAGGAGATAGGGCAAACAATTTGCCCGATTTCCCAGTAAATACGATACAACGGACTAACAAAGAGGTGATACAACGCCTAATCTTTTTGGAAAAGACCCAGGATTTGTTAGTCCCTAATGATTATTTTATTAAATCTATTCCCCAGCAGGGAAAGTCTTATCCCACGATCGCAAAGCTGCCCAAAAATAAACAAAATAACGCCTCTATTAAAGATTTATATAAAGATAAGAAGACCAAGGGCGATCTGCTAAAATTCCTAAAATCAGGACTGATGTTGCCAAAGGATATCTATTTGATTAGTAGTACAACAATAGCAGATAAAAAAGTTTCGGATTTAAATCCGGACGATCTAGGAATTGTCAAGGATGCGCTGATGAATAGCCTGAACAGTTTTCGTAAGTTGCTATTGGTCAATAAGTTTAAATCTTTCTATAATGCTGATTCTATAACAAATTCTTGGCAATATGGTTTATTGCCCTCCGATCTACTTCCTGAAGCCGATGACTTAACTGGCAGTGTTGGTAAGAACTTAAAACAACATAAAAATAGCCAGCAGCGTAAATGGTGGAGCTATGCTTGTCGCCTGATTGCTTTGGTCAAGATGGAAAAAAATTATAATAGAGTCAAGAAAGTGACCAAAAATAATAGTATAAGCAATCTGGAAGAAGCCGTACAAGCCTTGCACGATCATTATTACAATCAGAATACCAAAGTGATGTATGATGACGCCTCATCGAGTACCAGTATTTACCCAGCATGGGGCTACAGCCTCAAATTCTCTGGACCTTGCCCATTGGAAGATTTACCCACTCGCCGAGTTAAATTGAATGCTGGCGACTATATTTTTGGGTCTACCGAACTTAGTTTTACATACTAAGTTCGGTAGACCCTTTTCTTTTAATCTTTTCGTGTATGTTCTTTTCTTTTCCACAAATTCTAATTCTT
>NZ_JCAMRX010000049.1:0-49099 GCF_059821285.1 Spirulina sp. LEGE 11439 | reverse complement strand
AGCGCATTCGCTGGATAGTTATTACTTATCCCGACGCATCGAACGAGGCGATCGCCAATCTTCTAAGGGATTGGGACGGGTTTAAAAAGAAGTTGGGAGGAATATTAAACAAGAACTCTTTTAAACTATGGGTTGCAAGTATCGGGATACAGGTAGCAACGAGTTCTAAAAAAAAAATCCCCTGTTACGACATCAATATCGCTGTTGTAGACAGAGGAGAAAAGCAGTCAAAGTACCTAATTGATTCGATTTACGGAGCGATGAGCAAAATAGCGAGAGAGACGATTAAACCTCCCTTAGACATTCATAATCAAACGATTTACAACACCGACGAAACCTTTCGAGAGTTTACTCATTATTTCGTGAAACAGGTAGACGAGTCCTTTCTGTGGAAGCTACAGAATGAGCATCCATCCGATTACTTCCTCAAGACATGGGCTATGCTTCCTCTAGGACTCAAAAAAGCGAGTAAACCTATTAGAGGAGAACTAAAAGGGATTGACCTGAAAGAAGCTAAAAATCTCATAGCCGACAGTTTAAAAGGTTTAGTGAAACTGTTACCTAATCACTCGAATAAGCAAAAATTAGTAGCTGAATTTGACCCCTCAAAGACTACACCAGAAGAAACATGGAAACTCTTTGAAAGTCTTACAGAACAGTAGTTTTAAAGTATGAAATACAAAAAATAGAGGGGAGAAACACCCCTCCATTCGTTCGTTTTTTCGCCAGACTAAGCGCCGATTTCTAACTGTTTCTCTAGGCGTGCAATAGTTATTTTTCTGTCCTCTTCCCTTTCCTCGTCCTCTTCCCCGAAAAGTTCGTCGCAGCTTTTTTCAGCCTCCTTTTGTTCAAAGTAATAGTTAACGAGATGGTCAAAACAGGTAGCCAAGGCGATCGGGATTCCTTCATTTTCATTTAGGTAACGACCGCTCCGAACTTTCCATTTGCCTGACTCTAAGTCAATCTCGAAAAGGTCTGGGTTATCCTCGTAAAACTCTACGATCGCATCCCAGTAATCGTCATCGTCCTCGATATAGGCAAACTTTGCCGCGAGTTTCATCTTAAACATTTCACCGATAGACGCATCATAAAAGTCCTTTTCAATAGTTACCGTTTCGTTATCGCTAGACATGATCAACAGTCCCTTTCCTCGTTTGTATTTTTATAGTAAATAGTTTAATTTAACCGGTCAATAAGTTATAAGTAAAACTAAACTTGTGTCGCTTTTAAAATATGGGACATTTATTCTCTTTATCGTTAGTAAAAACAGGTTAAATCTTTCTGTGAAAAGGCTTTGGGGCTGTACCCTTTGTATTTTTTGAGAAAGGCTTTAAAGGCTTTGAAGGCTTCAAAGCCTTTCCTGAAATACACACACTATCCCTAAGCAACGAAAGAATAGGGGTTTCGAGGGTTAGAAACCTTTCTTCACAAACCGATCGACAGAATAACCCAATCATGCTTTAATTTCATTCAAATCAACGCGCCCTAGGCGAGTGCTACCAACACCCATCTAGGACGACTTCCACCCCCATTGATACCACCAACAGGAGGGCGTTTTTATTATGCCGGAAAACGAAAACAAGAGAAAGATAGTTCACTGGTCTGAAATCGACTTACCGAACCGACCGTTACAGCCTAAGCGGGAGATGCTAATGGATCGAGGGTATCTCGACAAGAAGCCGTACAGAAACGAAATGATATTAATTCGGTACGACCGTTCCTATATTTCCTTTTGGGTTAAGCGATTTTTACTTGACCGACTAGGTGTAAGCGATCGCGAACTTTTTCGCCTTATCTTGGAGACAGAGAATATTTCAGGTAAGCCGATGTCACAACCATTCGAGACGAATATACCGGGTCTAGGGAAAGCGACCTTTGCAGAGTTTTTTCAGTTCCTGTCGGAAGAGACGAAAAAAGGGCGCTTCTGGGTAATCGCTGAATTAAATATTGAACGTATTCTATTTATGACTGATAACGCCGAACCCGGTGTCTTGAACATACCAGTCTCCCAGCATATAGGGCTTAATCGTCTAGACGCATGGCGTGACAGTATGGACGAATACGATCGTTTACAATACTTATTAAGAACAGAAAAGGTAGCACCTTCTTTTGAGTACAATCGCTATCGCCTAAACAATTCTTTTGTTCATTTCCAAAAAACAATTTACCGAATAGACGGTCTGTTCGGCACACAGTGCAGAGCTTCCGTTAGCGAGGGCTGGGAGTTACTTAGACCCGCTAAATAATCAGTCAAAATAATTATCGTAATGGGTTGTAGTCACGGGGCTACGCCTTTTTTTTTGCTGTACCCTTTGTATATTTCAGGAAAGGCTTTGAAGCCTTCAAAGCCTTTAAAGCCTTTCTCAAAAAATACACACACTATCGCCTCGTCGCGATTAACGAATTAATAATTTCCCCGACAGGGCAAAAGCACAGACATTCCCCCTCTCCCATCCCTTCCAAAAAGAGAAAGAAAGCGTTGCGACGGCATTGAGTCAAGGTTTGATGAAATCAACAGAGCTTGACCTTGACGCAAGGACTAGCGGCGCTAACTTGTTCTCTCAAGGGATGGGGTAAGGGGTAATAATCAATCCGCATCGCGGTTTCGTTTAGTCTCTACAATTCCGTTAGTTTCTATCAGTAACTCGCTTAGCGACCCATGTTGATTTGTCGAGAATGCTTCTAGACCCCTTGATATATAAGGATTGTGATTTCAGTCACATTTCATCAAACTGATTAAGCTCATCAACTTTTCCTAATACTAATTAACCGATACAAACGAATTAATTTTATGTAGTATGTAGTATGTTTGCGTTAACCTCACATTATGAATCCATCGATATATAAGCGTTGTAGCGACTCTCTAGAAACGATGTAATCGCGTTACCGAGTATCAGACTACCTAAAGCCGTTATCGCTCGTTGTAGAGCGTTCTAGGTAGCTTAAGAAGCGTTCCGATAGGACGGGTTTAAGAAGGGGGGTGCGGGGGGAAACATTCCCGACGAACAGTCACGCGATCGCCTTTCTCTCTTCTCCCAACAATCGGGAGGTAAGATTGCGAGACCTTTAAGGTTTCGTTATTCGTTACCCTAGCGTTCCTCTAAGCACGCGATCGCCACGAGATAAAAACGCTCTGGCTTATATTCGTGCTGGTTTGTCGAAAACCACCCTGTAACCCCCATCCTCTCGTCACCCCAACGGGGCTTATTTTGCCGTCTAACGGGTCTAACGGGTCTAACCTTACTCGGCTTCATCTAGGTACTAAAAAGGGGCATAGCCAGAAACTACACCCTCGTTATTCGCTTTGCGATCGCATTAGCCCTGTACAGCCTTCATCATCTGCAACTCAGTTCGCAACCGCTCTATTTCCTCGTCCTTGAACTGTATCGCTGTTTCTAGTTGAACTACTTTTGTTTTCAGTCGTTCGTTTTCTTCCTTTAGTTTTTCGGTTTCAGACTGCTTCTGTTTAGCTCGCTCTAAAGATGCTTTCATTTTTGCTTGTTTTCGAGTAGTAGACATACTTCGGTAGTACGTTCCTAGATTCATTTCAGGAGAATGTCCCAATGAATCGGCTATTGTACTTGGATCTATTCCCAATCCATGACCGCGATGATTGTAAGCATGACGTAAATCGTGAGGAGTAAACCCAAAATGATGCTTATTGAACCAACCGCAAGTCGTATTTGTGCATTTGTAGCCAGTTTGGTTATCGCCGTTGTATTCTAATGGTTCTTTAATATCTGGCAAATTCATCGGTTGATTCAATCCAAATTGTTCAAACCAGTCCTTGCCTTCTGGTGACAAAGGTGCGGCTAGTCGATAGCCTGTTTTGGTCTTGTGTCCTATTGCCAAAAACTTATTTTTATTGTTTGGGTCAAGAATGGCAGGGACAACATCTTCTATCTGAATATTTTCTGACTTGATATCCTCTATATCTTCGGGAAAGTCTTCAACTTCCACCCAGTCACCCTTACCCAGAACAACTGGTTTATCCCAGTTTTTAATATTCCAAGCCTCATGTACGCGCAATCCATAAACAGCTAATAAAGCGTAAAGGAACTGCCATTTTTTGTGATTCGGTATCCAAGTCTTTAAAATATGTTTTTTGCCGTTTCTTGTTCGATACGGTATAAATCCAGTTTCAAAAATCTGTTCAATTTTTTTTTCGCTAGGAACATCTCGCTGTTCTCTTTCTGGATTATTTGCTTTTTTGTATCCTTCAATCACCTTTGAATATTCGTCCCACCTGTCGATCCATTCAAGAAACCTTTGTAGTGCATTAAGGGTGTATTTTCTTGTATCTGAATCATTTTGGGTTTTCTCAATACACTCAACAATTAAAGATTTGCTCAGTTTTTTGTCATAACTTTCTTCGCTTAGAAAAGTATTATCAAGCCATCGGCGATGATTATACCAAGCCTTAACGGGGTTTTTCCTTGGGTTTCGACTCCGTTTATCCTCATTAAACCAATGCTTTTTGTGCGCTGCAAATAATTCCCCTACAGGCTTGTTTTCCCCTTCTTTTTCCTTTTCTTCTTTTAGTCGTTCTTTCTCTTTCGTCGTGACCGAGTTTCCCTGAATAGCAGTCTCGAACCAGTCCCAAGAAAAAGACCCATTGTTTAAAACCTGAGTCACTAGATCGGCTTTTTTGGCAGCGTCTCTTACTCCTTTTAAGTCGAATTTGCAACCCCCGCACCCCTTGTTAACTTGTTTCCCTGTGTCGGGGTTACGAAATTGCAGTACAACCGATTTACCTTTAACGGTAGGCATAGCTTTGTACTTGGCTGACTGATATTTAGTTCTGAGGTCGCCTTTAACCCGCTTAAGCAGTTCGGCTGGCTGAAAACTGCCATCAGTGATTAGTCCTTCCCAAATCGGCGTAAAGCCTGTCATGGTGTTGTTACTCATTTACTTATTTTTTACTTATTTTTTGGTGAGTTAACTTCTGAAAAGTCTTCAAAAAGGTCACTTTTCTATCATACACCTCTTGCTCCGTATGATAATAAGGATAGCGAAAAGGGGCAGTATCTGTCACCATTAACGCCGGATAACCTGCTTGCCAAAATGACCAATGATCCGACCATCCTACCCCGGAAATATTTTCAGGAAGCATTGCACCTTCTGAAGGAAATTGAGTACGATCGCGAAATGAACCGATCGCACTCCTAACCAACTGACTTGATGACAGATTGCCAATAAAAGCAATAAAATTTCCCGTGATGGGATAAACCATATTTAACAAACCGAGAGGATATTCTTGACTCCCCGGTTTTTCGGAATAATAACCCATTGTTTCTAAACTCAGCATTCCGACGATATTTTCCTTGCGATCGCGACATTTCCGCGCATAGACCAAACTCCCCATATCATCCGTCCAGAAAAACGGCGGTTCCTCATTAACAAACTCCACCAGTCGCAAAGTTCGCGAAAATTGTCGCCCGGAAAATGCCCGCGCTAGGGCTAAAATTGCCACCGTACCCGAACCATTATCATTTGCCCCCGGACTCCCGACAACGGAATCGTAATGCGCCCCAATAACTACAATTTCATCAGCTTTATCTGTTCCCGGTATCTCTATCTCAATATTATTAAAATGCTGTTTCTCAATATCATAGCCATGCAAATTAACTTCATATCCAGCAGATTGTAAAGCAGAAATGAGGAACTTTTCCGCAGCCTGTAAATTGTCGTAGAAAATATAATTATGTTCGCCAAGTTCTCCAAATCGTTCTAAATCTTGCTGCAAATCTTTTGCTAATTGTTGTTCGTTAGCGGTTAAAGGCGGTAATTCACCCTGATAACTTTTCCCCGGCATCATTATAAACATTCTCCATATCCCCAATAAAACAAAGACTAAAATACCTAAGATAATAATACTTCGCTTAAGTCCGTTCTTACTGATGATTTTAAATTTCATTGCTTAAACCAAAAATACGATCGCACTTCCTCAAAAGCAACGCGATCGCAATTTTCCCTCCCTACTCATTTATTCCGATTTTTTAGAAGTTTCAGAAGCCGTTAAATCTGCTTCCGAGACCATACTTTCAAAGGATTGCGTCATTTCTGCTTCTAAATTATCCACCGGGCGATCGAGGTTGGTTAAATCCTCCAAATTACTCACGATCGCGGGTTCGGGAACCTCAGATTTATCTTCTTGTACCGCTTCATCCTCCCAAAAATCGTCAATTTCTTCAACAGCGATCGCATTGTTAGCCGATTGTTGAGATGGTGTTGTTTTTGCCGCACTGGAAGTCACTACTTTTTCCGTTGGTGTTTCGATAACAGCTGTTGGAGAGACTGGTTTTGGGGGTTCTGGGGGCGTTTCTACAGAAGGTATGGGAGTTTCAACAACAGTTGCTGGAGGCGTATTTTTTGGCGATTCTGAGGTAGTTTCTCGATTTGTCGTCGTAACCGGCGTTTCTAATACGGCTTCTCCTGCATCTTCAACTTTAGTGACAGGAACAGGACGAGAAGAAGTTGTTCTCAATTGATTAAAGAGTTTAGTGAGAGGAGTAATGAGATTGACTAATTTTGCTTGAATTTGGGGGGAAACCTCTGTTTGCTGTTCTTGGGGAGTTTTCTCGCGGCGCAATTCGAGGAGTTGCCATCCCAACCCCATCAAAAGCCCTACTCCCGCCATTTGACCCAATAATACGCCCCCTGTGATGCGCCCGGCACACACCCATAAAACCAACGCATAAAAGAGCCCTACCCCACTCCAGATAAAGTCATTGCGGCGATAGATTTCAGGATAGAAGAAAGCTACCATATAAAGGGCAAAACTACCCAAACCGACAGCGATTGCTAGGATGTGTGCCAGCATTCTCAGAACTCCTCTCTAGGTTTGTTTGGAGATAACACTCTTTGTTCTCAATTTAACCATGTTGATGAGGATTTTTCGTAATTTGCGATCGCCCTTCAACGGGATGAGTCGGATCGCGAAGAAACCCGCAACATTCGCGCTTCAATTTCTGCCCACGTTTGCGGAGATACTCTCACCGCAGCTTGTTTGCAGCGCACGATTAATTGATTGGCATAAAGATAGTTTTTAAAAACTTGTATTTCGGTTTCTGATAAGCACATTAGTTCTGGGGTCAGTTCAAAGGCTTCGAGGAAACAGTGCTGGATGTGATGGCTAAAGGCTTCCACATCTGTTGCCCGATCGCTCATTGCCTGCAATTTTTCAATTAAGATGGCGATCGCCCATTCCTGAAATATTTCCAATTGTTGCAATTTTTGGGCGAGTTCGAGGGCGGCACTATTATCACCAACATCAATCAGTGCTTCCGTGAGAACGCGAGTAAGGGCAGGAGCGAGGGCGCGAGCGAGATGACGGGCGGGAGTGAGGGCTAAAGCAAGCGCTAAAGCGATCGCGCGTTTGGCGGTTGGTTCGTATTTGCCCTCGGTTTCTGTGGTGATGCGATCGCCCCAACTTAATAGCGATCGCGAGGTTTGTCCTTCTGGGGTATCGAGAAAGCGATCGGCTTCCCGTTCCACCCATAATAACAAGCGATCGGCTCCTCCTCGCATCAATCCGGCAATTAAAACAAAGACTTCTTGCCAGTGCATTTCTTTGAGATGAGTTTGCACGATTTCTTCAATTAAATCGTTGTCAGTAATGTATTGAGCAGCAAGATATTCCTGTAAAGTAACGTGGGAAAAAGAATAAACATCTTCAGCCCGTTTGACGATAATTCCCTGTTGAATCACGATAGAATTCAGAATCGATTCCCCATCTAAATTTTGCGGTGCATTGAGATTATCCGTCAGGAAAGTTTTAATCGGTTCGACGAGTTCCCATTTAGAGAAGAAAAAGCGATCGTTATTAAAACCTTGATAAGCAATTTCAGATAGCAAAATTTCTTCGGCTTCTGCGTGCAAACCGTGATAAATTTCATCGAGTTGAATGCGCTTTTCCGATGCCCATTCTTCTAGTAAAATTCGCAAGGCTTTGCGATAGAGTACGCTACGATTGCTGGGGAAATTTTGCGAGCGATCGTAAATACGACAGAGAAATGTTAATAATAAAGGCGTGTGGGCGAGTTCTTTGGCGGCGGCATTCTTGGGTTTTTGTAGTAATTGCCAGCATTTTTGTGCGGTTTCGGCTTCGCGATCGCGATCGGAACTAAACCAATGTTGAATAAATTCTTCGATTTGTCGATCGTCGAAATCACCAATAATAACATCGGAAAAACGAGCCAAACTACTTCTCACGGCTCCCGTGCGGCAAGATAGAATATAGCGGTTATGAGCATAGCGATCGACAAAATCTTGAATTTGTCCCATTAACGGGTTTAAATTTTCGCTGGGAACTTCATCCAAACCATCCAATAAAATTAATAATTTTCCTTGTTCTAAGGCTCTTTGGGTAAAATTATCGGCAGTCGGAAAGCCACTGATTTCAAATTCCTTTGTAATAAAGTCTTCTAAAGAAATATCCGTAGAATCAAAGCGTTTGAGTTCGATAAAAACAGGAATACAAGAAAAATCAAATTCTCCTTCTTGGCCTTTTAATGCCTCCAAACCGACTCGCTTTAAAAATGTTGATTTTCCGGCTCCCGGTGCGCCTAAAATCATTAAGTATTGTTGCGTTTTAGCAATGTCAATGCCTCTTTGTGCTTGAGTATCATTGACTTGAGTATCATTGGGAGTAAATCTGCGATGTCGTCCTTGACGAAAGTTTTCTTCTCGATCTTTGAGGGATTCAAATTGGCGGATATTTTCTTCATCAACAACTCGAACCGTTGTGTAAACGGACTCTAAATTGACCGGTTCGCGCATTCCCAAAACTTTGAGAGTGCCGTGACGTTCTGTATAATTGGTTGCATATTGTTGCGAGGCATTAAAAATTAACTGGCGGGTTTGTTCGTTTACACCTTTACCGATGAAATCGAGGGCTTTTCCTCCAGTTTCCCAGATAGATTGGAAAATAGGGACGGCAATGCCGCTAATGGCTGCGATCGCCAATGTCTCGATAATAGCTGTCATAGAGAGTCGATTGAGAATCCAAAGCGCAATGAATCTGACTCGATCGTACCATGACCCCCAAAAAGAAATTGCAAGCCTCTGTCGTATTGTGCTTAATTGTTAATGAAAAAGCGATCGCATTGAGAAATACAATCGCACTTTTAAGGAATTTAGGGAGCTTGTGAGTTAGTCCTTTGACACCCAATCAAAGAAGGCGATCGCTTTCAATCATTCGGTTTCAGAATTCACCGTCACCACCGCTTCAACTTTCGCTTTTTGAGTTTCCTCATCCACTTCAGTAATTGCCCAGCGCAAGGGTTGTCCGCGTTTCTCCAATTCTGCTTCAATTTCTTGCTTTAATTGAATCGGCGTTGCTTGTAAGTCAATCTCAGCAGTAATAAAATGTGTTGTCATGGTCATTGTCCAGAATAACGTTCAACTTATCCAGTTTACTGTTAGCGAGTTGAGCTTGGATAGTGCATAAACGTGACGGGAAGGCGAATTAAAACTTTAGCCAGTTGAGAGAGAGCGAACTTGAACTTTAGCGATCGCGGCAACTCCTCCCAAGTCACCACGACAAACCCCAATTGCTGATAAAAATTCACCAATTTTGTCCCCAAACATTCTAAATAGAGCGGTTTTGTGGCAACTTGAACGAGATGCCGAGTGAGAAAAGAACCCAAACCGCGATCGCGATCGCCTCGCGCCACCACTAAACTGCCCAACTCTTCCGCATCAGCAAAAGAGCGCAACTGTCCGCAAGCAATAATTGTCCCCGCTCTAGAAATCGTCCAAAATTGTTGCCAGCGTAACTGAGTCGGGTCGAGTCGCGCCCCCCAAACCAAACGCCGAATCGTCCTCATATCTTCTCGTACAGCCCGACGCAACAAACAACTTTTTGGTAATTCTCCACTATCCATAACCCATAACTCAAAATCTAATGTTAAACAACTGTTACAGTTCTTGACAGAACCTGAAAATATAGAGCCTCACAGTGATAGCATGCCCCTAAATCATTCAGATTTAGAGAGAAGGATTATGACAGAAGCTCTTACCGGAACAACTCCTCAATTTGGAGGAAGCACGGGTGGATTGCTGACCAAAGCAGAAACCGAAGAAAAATATGCCATTACTTGGAGCAGCACATCCGAGCAAGTTTTTGAAATGCCGACAGGTGGCGCGGCAATCATGAACTCTGGCGCAAATCTACTTTACCTCGCTCGTAAAGAACAGTGTCTCGCCCTCGGAACTCAACTCCGCACCAAATTCAAACCGAAAATTCAGGACTATAAAATTTACCGGGTTTATCCCAATGGAGAGATCCAGTATCTTCACCCGGCGGATGGCGTATTCCCCGAAAAAGTCAATCAAGGTCGCAGTCCCGTGGGAACCAAAACTCGCAGTATTGGCAAAAACCCCGAACCCGCTACCCTGAAGTTCTCCGGTAAACAACCTTATGAGGTTTAAACCCAACAACTCGACCAATAGTCAACATTGATTTCTAATAATTTTCAAACTAGGGAGGGGGGCATTTTGCTCCCCTTTTATTGCGGGGAACGAACGGCGATCGCACGTCCCGCGAATTAATTCGCGAAACCCTTGCGAGGCTGTGGCAAAATGTTAAATACCCGATAAAGGCGATCGCTCCCTCAATTATTTCGTTCCTTACCCTTCTGCTCGAATGACCGCAACAATCCCAACCCTCGCCCCCCAATACGATCCCTTTGCTACAGAAGAAAAGTGGCAACAATACTGGGAAGAAAATCGCGTTTTCCAAGCCGATCCCGCTCGAGGCGGCGAGTTATACAGTATTGTCATTCCTCCTCCCAATGTTACAGGCAGTCTCCATATGGGACACGCCTTTGAAACAGCTTTAATCGATACCCTAGTCCGCTATCAGAGGATGTTAGGCAAAAATACCCTCTGTTTGCCGGGAACCGATCACGCCAGTATTGCCGTCCATACCATCGTAGAACGCCAATTGCGAGAAGAAGGACAAACCCGCTACGAGATCGGACGCGAGAAATTCTTAGAACGGGCGTGGGAATGGCGGCATCAGTCCGGTGGCGAGATCGTCAATCAATTGCGGCGTTTGGGCTTATCTGCGGATTGGACGCGAGAACGCTTTACCATGGACGAAACCCTCTGCGAAGCCGTCCGAGAAGCCTTTGTTAACCTCTACGATGAGGGGTTGATTTATCGGGGCAATTATATGGTGAATTGGTGTCCCTCCTCCCAATCCGCCGTTTCTGACTTAGAAGTAGAAAATAAAGAAGTCGATGGCTATTTATGGCATTTCCGCTATCCCCTCAGTAACGGCAACAATCATATCGAAGTCGCCACCACTCGCCCGGAAACCATGTTGGGAGATACAGGCATTGCGGTTAATCCCAACGACGATCGCTACAAGGATTTAATCGGCAAAACAGTTATTCTTCCCATTGTCGGGCGGGAGATTCCCATTTTCGCCGATGAGTTGGTAGATCCCAGCTTCGGTACCGGCTGCGTTAAAGTGACCCCCGCCCACGATCCCAACGATTTTGAGATGGGACAGCGCCACAATTTGCCCTTTATCAATATTTTGAATAAAGACGGCACTCTCAACGAAAATGGGGGAGAATTTGCCGGACAAGATCGCTTTGAAGCACGGCGCAATATCATCAAGCGCTTAGAAATAGAAAAATTATTGGTCAATGTGGAGGAATATCGCCATGCGGTGCCCTATAGCGATCGCGGTAAAGTTCCCGTTGAACCTCTCCTCTCTACCCAGTGGTTTGTTAAAATCGAACCCCTCGCCCAACGCGCCCTCTACCATCTCGACAACCAAAATTCCCCTCGTTTCGTCCCCGGACGTTGGAGTAAAGTGTATCGCGATTGGTTAGTTCGTTTAAAAGATTGGTGCATCTCGCGGCAATTGTGGTGGGGACATCAAATCCCAGCATGGTACGCCATCAGCGAAACCGGCGGAAAAATCACCGATAATACTCCTTTTGTGGTCGCCCGCAACGAAGCCGAAGCGATGGGGAAAGCCACCGCCATGTTTGGAACAAAAGTTCAACTCGAACAGGATGCTGATGTTCTCGATACTTGGTTTTCCTCGGGCTTATGGCCATTTTCAACTATGGGCTGGCCGAAGGAAACCTCGGATTTGCAAGCTTATTATCCCAATTCCACTCTCGTTACTGGCTTTGATATTATTTTCTTTTGGGTGGCGCGGATGACCATGATGGCCGGACATTTCACCGATGAGATGCCCTTCAAAGATGTCTACATTCACGGCTTGGTCCGGGATGAAAACGGCAAGAAAATGTCTAAGTCTGCGGGGAATGGCATCGATCCCCTGATTTTAATTCGGAAATACGGTACCGATGCCCTACGCTATACCCTCATTAAAGAAGTGGCGGGGGCGGGTCAAGATATCAGCTTGCAGTACGATCGCACCACCGACGAATCCGAATCGGTCTCTGCCTCGCGCAACTTTGCCAATAAGCTCTGGAATGCCGCCCGTTTCGTGCTGATGAACTTGGAAGGACAAACCCCCGATCGCTTGGGATTTCCCGATCTCGCGGCGTTAGAGTTGAGCGATCGCTGGCTGCTTTCTCGCTTCTATCAAACCGTCCGGGAGACCCGCCACGATCTCGATAATTATGGCTTAGGAGAAGCTGCCAAACGCCTCTATGAGTTTATTTGGGGGGATTTCTGCGATTGGTATATTGAACTGGTCAAACCTCGACTGCGATCGCAAAACAATCCCACCTCTCAACGGGCAGCTCAGCAAACTCTGGCTTATGTCCTCGAAGGAACTCTCAAGCTCCTTCACCCATTTATGCCTCACATTACCGAAGAGATCTGGCAAGTTCTCACGCAAAACAAAACTCGTGCGATCGCCCAGCAATCCTATCCTGAAGTCGATGAAATTCTCGCACCCCTCAAACCCCAAAGTTATGAAATTGCCGATCCTTGGGGCAGCGAACCTTTATCAGTCACCAGTCACCAGTCACCAGTCACCAGTCACCAGTCACCAGTCACCAGTGGTATAGAGGAAGAGCAACAGCCACAATTGCTCCCTCGATCTCCCGACTACGAGAATCCCTTGATGCAATTTCTGGCGAATTTACCGGGGGGAATCAATCAATTTTTTCAAAATAATCAACGGGCTTTGATTGTTGGGGCGATCTCTTTAGGATCGTTGGTGGGATTCAAACTACTTCTTGCTATTCTCGCGACCCTCAACACAATTCCTTTCGTCGAACCCACATTAAAACTGGTCGGAATCGTTTATTCGGGTTGGTTTACTTGGCGCTATCTCGCCCGTTCTGACCGTCGCCAAGAACTGCAGAATATCCTGCAAAAGCGCTGGGATGAGACGTTAGGAATTCCACCAGAAAAAACCCCTTCTTCGCCTTCCAATCCCCAACGTCCAGACCCCAATCCCCAACTCTCAACCCCAAACCTGCAAACTCTCATCGATCCTGTTCTCGAAGAACACTTTAACTTACTCATCGAGACCATTCGCGCGATTCGGAATTTGCGAGCAGAAGCCGAAATCAAACCAGGTGTGAAAACAGCAATTATCCTGCAAAGCGAAAAGGAAGAAGAACGGCAAATCTTGATGGCCGGGCAAGCCTACATTCAAGATTTAGCCAAAGGGGAAACCGTGGCGATCGTAACGACCTTGCAAGAAGAACTCCCTCAAGCCTTTGCTGGGGTAGTGGGAACAGTACAAATTCTCATTCCTTTGCAAGGGGTTGTTGATTTAGTTGCTTTGCGGACAAAACTGGAGAAAAAATTAGGTAAAGTTGAAGGAGAAGTGAAGGCTTTAACTGGACGCTTAAACAATCCTAAATTTGTTAGTAAAGCACCAGATAGCGTAGTACAGGGTGCCAAAGATGCTTTAACGGAAGCGCAAAAACAGGTGGAAATTTTACGCGATCGCCTCAATCGCCTCAAATAACTGTCCTTATCTTGGTCAGCATTTCCCTTTGCGATCGCGATTGTTCCGGGATCTGACTGCTTGATTCATTCTGTCGATCGTCAGCGACTGCCAAACTAATGCAATATCTAGCACGAGTGCAAAACAATTCAACATCGGGAATCAATTTGCAGTTACTGGCAAGACACAGCCCTCCCGATAATACTTGGGTTGTCGATGACGTATCGAGATCGGTACATCTTGCAGATGGACAAATTCCCGCAACCTTTACCCTCAAAGTTGGCTTTTTAGTTTTAGTTAAATTGGATGACAAGGACGTTCCTGAAGCGATCGCAGATGTCACAGAGCAGCTGTTTATCCGTTCGCAACCCGAAGCGACGGTATCGGGAGATTCGCAATCTTGGCTCGCAGAGGAACAAGAGCAAATTGAACACTGGAGACACGAATTAACGTTAAAAAGTCAAGACTTAACTGTCAGAAATTTAGAATTAGAATCGAGTCGAGAGACGATGGAACAGAAATTCAAAAGTAAACAAAAAGAACTCGATCGCCGGAAAGAAGAACTCGATCGCCGGAAAGAAGAACTCGATCGCCGTGAGAAAGAACTGGGAAATGAATAAAAGATGCAGGAGAAAGAATTGCGTTCATCCTGCATATCCTACTCTCCCAATCTTAGACTGCGCTAGAAATTGGAGTTGCTACCGCCATACCCATGGCCATTTTTTCTTCGGGAAGGAGTTGCTCAATTGGTAGATCCAGCATCTCTTTGTAGAGTTTGATATACTCTCGCGCAGAATCATCCCAACTAAAGCGCTGAGACATGCCTCGTTTTTGTAAACTCTTCCAAGTGTCTGTATAGCGATAGCCTTCCCATGCCCGAACCATACAAGTAAAGAAATCGAGGGGTTCGTAGCGATCGAAACAATACCCTGTCCCAGCACCATTTACCGGATCGTGGTGGGTAACGGTATCCACTAACCCTCCAGTACGACGCACGATCGGAACCGAACCGTAACGCATGGCCAGCAATTGAGAAATACCGCAAGGCTCAAAGCGAGAGGGCATCAAAAAGGCATCAGTTCCCGCATAAATCCGACGGGATAGCCCATCATTGTAGAGAATTTGTGCCGAGACGCGACGGTGATGATGAGAGGATAAATGCCACATTTGGGTTTCGTAGTAGCGATCGCCGGTGCCTAAAAGCACAAATTGCGCGTCACTGTAGGACAGGAAACGATCCATCACCTGCATGAGGATATCAATCCCTTTTTGTTCCACCAAACGCGTCACCATTCCGACGAGAAACTTTTTGGGATCGATTTCCAAACCCAATTCTTCTTGCAGAGCCATTTTATTTTCCACCCGCTTTTCGATGCTGTCGGCATTATAGTTCTCGACAATGTAGCGATCGGTTTCGGGATTATAGCTCTCAATATCAATCCCATTGAGAATTCCCCGCAATTTGCTACCCACAAAAGACATTAACCCATCGAGTTGTTCCCCATAAGCTGGGGTTTGAATTTGTTGGGCATAGGTGGGGGAAACTGTGGTCACGCGATCGGCAAATTGAATGGCAGCGGACATGGTGTTATGACCCTGCATATACCAAGGACACCAAGCAAATTGCTCTAGTTTCCAACGCCAAGGCCCTTGATAGGCAATATTATGAATCGTGAAAACAGTTTTAATCTCTGGGGTTTCGTTCATCCAGACGGGAATCATGCCCGTGTGCCAGTCATTACAATGAATGATATCGGGTTTCCAATAATTCCAAGCAAATTCCGCCGCACCATTAGCAAAGAAGGTAAAGCGCCAATCTTCATCATCGCCATAATAAATGCGATTCGGATCGAAACAAGGGTGTCCGAAGAGGTAGAGGGGAACATCGCCATCAAATTTAGTTTCGTAAACGGCGAATTTTTGAAACATGGCGGTTCCCCACCACAAAGGTTCTTCGGGAATGTCTAACATCGGACTCGTGCTGAGGAAGCCATAATAGGGCATAAATATCCGCACGTCATGCCCCATATTGCGTAAAATCTTGGGTAATGTACCCACAACATCCCCCATCCCCCCAACTTTGGCTAATGGTGCAACCTCTGCGGCAACGAATAAAATCTTCATGTTGATTTTTGTTAACTGTATCTTTGCTAATTGTTAATTGCAGGCTGTCAACAGTCAACTATTTTTCGTTTCTCCTTTTCTGCAAACCTTGCCAACCGCGAATTATGTCCCCGATCGCGATCGCGTCCAACCATGCTTAAGTTAGCGAAAACATGGTTGGATAACTTTTTGGAGAATAATTGATGGGACTGGATAAGCTCAACAAGAGATATTAAAGGGGAAAATTAGTTGACTCCAGCAAATTTAATGAGGATAGTTTCTCCGATCTTTCTGACTAAAACGCTAAAATACGATCGCAAAACTGTCTGATGTTCAAGAACTTAAACTATGATTATCGAGCGCTTATCTCCCGATGGATTAACACCTCTGTGGACGAAATTGCAACTTGAATCGACTTGGGAAACGGGAAAACTACCCGATTGGGTTCGGATGAGTTACGAAGCCTTTACAAAAGTAATGCGAAGAGAGGGTTTTCCTTGTTTTTTCGGCAGTTTAGCCGAACAAAAAGGAATGATTCGCTATGCGATCGCCCCTTCTCTAAGCAGTCCTGAAACATTTGCACATATTCTCGCGGCGGTTTATGCCTATCTAGAAGAGGAAAGTCATCTAGCGGCGCATCATACAGAAGAGGATGCACTTTTGTTCACCCTCGCTCTCTTTTTTCCTGTAGAGGAAGAAGAACACTCCGTAGAATACTATGGCGAGCAAGCCTTCACTTTTTTAAACGAACTGCATCATCGCGATCGCACTCCTTGGCCCGAGGAGATTCCTACAGATCCGCAGAATCCCCAGTGGTGCTATTGTTTGGGAGGACGGAGCTTTTTTGTGAATATTGGTACTCCGGGTCATTGCGATCGCCGATCGCGCAATTTAGGGCCGGGTTTAACGATGATTCTCAATCCCGATAGTACCTTTCAAAGATTATGGGAACTGTGGGGAGAAGAACCCCGCCACAAGATTTATCGCCGTGTGGAAAAATACGATCGCATTCCTCCCTCTCCTTTACTGCGGTCTTGGCTTCCGCAAGAGGAACGCAATCTCTTGTATGCTGAGCTATCTCTTCTAAGCGATCGCAATGATAGTCAATTGACCTTTCCTTTTTACTACCATCCCTTAAATCAAAAGCAAGGAGAATGCCCCTTTCATCAATCTTCTGAAGTGCCTAAACTAACTGATTAATGCTTCTCTTCATTTAATCTGAGAAGGTAGTATTAATTGCTTTTTTACATAATATGGCTCAAACGATTTGGATCGCCAGACATGGCAACCGTGAAGATTTTATCGACCCCAATTGGCTCGAGATGGCATCTCAACCGTTTAATCCGGGGTTGTCTCTAGATGGGGTAGAACAGGCGAAAGCGTTGGGTCAACATCTAATTGGTGAGGAGATTCAACATATTTTCGCTTCGCCTTTTCTGCGAACCGTACAAACGGCAAATTATGTCGCCGAGGCGATCTCGCTTCCGATTAAACTCGAGGCGGGTTTATCGGAGTTTCTTTCTCTCTCTTGGATTGCCCTAACCCCGGAAATTCTTCCCCTGACTGCTTTAAAACAGCGTTTTCCGAACATTGACCCGAATTATACTTCTCGCATCGAGGTTCGCTATCCCGAACCCGAACGGGTGATGCTGGCGCGATCTCGCCAAACCATCCGCAAGTTAGCGCAAGACTTTCCCGAAAACTTCTTAATTGTTACTCATTCTTCTCCGATCGCTTGTATGGCGCAAGCGTTACTGCAAAATAAACTTAAAATTCGTCGTCCTCTGTGTGGCGTAGTTAAATTAGTAGGAGAAGGCGATCGCTGGCAAATCGAACTCAATGGCGATATTTCTCATTTAAAACATTTAAAGAATAATTACACGAGACTTGACAAGCTCAGCAATTTGAAAAGAAAAATTATCTTGGCCCAGCGAGTTCTATTACAGTAAGTTATCTGATTTCTTCTCGAAATAAATTAGCTAAAATTGCGGTTGCGAGACTGTCTGAACATTGAGGACTCAAAACCCATGATTATCACGCGTTTATCTCCCGATAAATTAACGCCCTTGTGGACGAAATTGCAACTTGAATCGGCTTTGGAGGCTGAAGAGTTGCCCGAGTGGGTTCGAGGGAGTTACGAAGCCTTTACCACTGTGCTGCGAGGAGAAGGGTTTCCCTGTTTTTTTGGGAGTTTAGCCGAACAAAAAGAGATGATTCGCTATGCGATCGCGCCTTCTTCAACAAATCGAGAAAGTCTAGAACACCTTCTCGAGGCGATTTATGCCTATTTAGAAGCAGAAAGAACTCTAGAAGAAGAAAACACTCTAGAAGAAGATTCACTTTTGTTGACTCTTGCGATCTTTTTTCCTTGGGAAGAAGGCGAGTACCCGATCGAGCATTATATAGAGCAAGCCTATACTGTTTTAAACGGATTGCATCAATGCGATCGCGTTCCTTGGCCGGCTGAAATTCCCTCCGATCCAACAGATATCGACTGGCGCTATTGTTTGGGTGGACAAAGTTTATTTATCAATGTTAGTACTCCTGCCAACCAAAAACGGCGATCGCGCAATTTGGGTCCCGGTTTAACCATGATTGTGAATCCGGATAATATTTTTGAAAGAGTTCGACAGCTTTGGGGAGAAGAACCGCGCCGTAATATTTATAAGCGCATGGAAACATACGATCTCGTTCCGATCTACCCTCTCCTACAGCCTTGGGATTCTGAAGAAGAACGCGAATATTGCACCACACAAGTTACCGCAATTGGCGATCGCAACGATCGTCAATATCCGTTTCCTTTTCGCTACAATCCTTCTAACCAACAACAAGGAAAATGTCCCTTTCGTTCATTCTCTTCCTCATCTAAACTTTCCCAGTAAAATTCTTTGAATCTCCCCGAAAAAATGCCAATTCTCTCTCCTAAAGTTCCAGAAAATATTGCTGCCGATCCCTATTTTGATTTGATTTTTTATGAAGAAAGACAATCCTTTTTTGAGAATACCAATGATATTTTGTGCCAGTGTTATCCTCGATTTTTAATTGAGGATTTTATTGACTCTCAAGAATGGAGCGATTTTTTTGCTCTCTATCCAGAATTTCAATTTGGTTTGGTAGAAAAAGCCACTGATAAAATAGTGGCACAAGCAAGTTGTCTGACGATTCCTTGGGATCGACCCTTTGAAGAATTGCCCAATACTGGGTGCGATTGGGCATTTACGATTGGTTTGGAAGCAAAATCAAAAAAGAGCGAGCCAACGATATTAGGAAGCGTTTCTCTTGCCATTCTCCCGGAATATCAAGGTCGGGGTTTAAGTAAATATCTTTTGGATTATATGCACGAACTGGCTCGATACCATCAATTTTCCCATATTATTTTAGCAGTACGCCCTACTCTCAAACATTTATATCCCCTCACGCCAATAGAACGATACATTCAATGGAAAAACGAGGCAGGTTTTGCCTTCGATCCTTGGTTGCGGATGAATCTCAAACAGGGAGCAAAATTAATCGGTATCTGCGATCGCTCTACAACCATTATCGAACCTATTGCTTACTGGGAAGAAATGACCCAAATACGCTTTCCTGAAACTGGAAATTACATTATTCCGGGTGCAATTGTTCCTCTAGAAATCGACTGCGAAGCAAACCAAGGATATTACATTGAACCTAATATTTGGTTGAGTTATCAGATATCTTAAATCTTTAAGATTTTTCGGCATCTTTATAAAATAAAAACAGCAATAACTGACTCTCTGATGATGAATTCAAAACGCTCGTATGCCAGAGTAGCGGACTCTGAAAGATTGCCGTTTGTCCAGACATCTCTATGGTAACTTCCTCGGGGTGAGAAACGTGCATTTGTTCTTGAGTCGGAAACGGCCATCCCGTACTTTTTGGAACGACTTTCTGTTGAGTGCTGCCCCCTTCACTACCAAACAAGTACAAGCCAACACCAATTTTAGGGTTAGTATAGAGAACGTCAGTATCTTGATGCCAGAGCGTATTCCCTTGTCCGGGATGAATGCGGAATAAAGACCAAAAAACAGGCTCGGGTTCGCAAGGACTTTTTAATATGGCTTCCACGCGATCGACTAAAAAGGGGGCGCGTGCCAATTCCCTAAAAGCAGGATATTCAGATACGCAGGTAAACCACTCATCTCCGCTATACGCGCCATTTATAATTAACGGTTCCTCGACAGGAACTGTTGACTCAATTTCTCTTCCTTCCCGAAGTAGATCGTTAGCAAGGTCTGGAGGAATGATATTTTCTCCAACAACGTAGCCATTGTCAGCAAAACTGTCAGCAAAATTTTGTTTCATTAGGGTCGTTAACATAAATCTCTCGGCGATTGGCTATGGGAATGTTGTTATGATAATATTATCATAAACTACTTCTAATTTTATTTTTAAATTTACATATAATTCAATTAAAATATTACAATTTTAGGATAAATCGTCAATGTCTTCTAAGATTTTAATAAGTTTTCGAGCCGATCGTAGTAATGCTTCTTTATTGGACAAACCTAAGATTAATTGTCCGTTGACTACAAATTTTTCAGGAAAATTTTCCGGCATAAGATAACGATAATCGAGGGTTAATTCTTCTCCTGCGGCAATATCTCGCACTGCTAAAAATACGCCACAGTGAGATAAAAGATTAGGTGAATCAGAATGATTGATATAGTCATCGAGTCCTTTTTCTCGACCGTTGCCAATCTGATAGTGGCCGATCAACCTAATAAATGAATGTTGGTATATCTCGCTGGCATTCTCATATTCTTCCAGATATAATTTCTCATCAATAATGCGATCGTCCGGATCTTCACAAGCATAAATAGAGATAATCTTACCTTTCGGTAAAAACTCTAAGGTAAACAAGCCTTCTCCAGATATTGATGACCTGCGAACTTCTGTGTTAATAAATAGCATAGTTACAGCAATCTATTTATTGGTAATTTATTTCGATCGGAGTATAACATATCGTTATTTTAGTGAATGACGAGCAGTACTTATGATCGTTAAAACAAGAGATTTGATACTCAGCCGATCTGGTGAGGGCTTCCTCAACAAGAGATTGGCGTGATAGATCCAACACCTTGAACAATTAACCATAAAATTATTTAAGAACAAAAAATATTGAACGGTTAAAATAAAGTTAACTCTCAATCTTAAGAGCAAAATATTCTGATGGGCGATCGAACTTTCCTAGTTTTTTCTCTTGCTGTCATTTTAGGATGCAGTGGTCTTAACTCCCTAGCAGTTAAGGCCAATCCGATTCAATCGGCATCGGATGGAACGGGGACGAATGTTAACCAAAGTAGTAATACATATCTCATTCAAGGCGGAACGCAAACGGGAAATAATTTATTTCACAGCTTTCAAGAATTTGGCTTAAGTTCGGGCGAAATTGCTCATTTTCTTTCGCAACCGAATATTGAAAATATTCTCGCCAGAGTTATAGGCGGTAATCCTTCTCTCATCAATGGTTTGGTACAAGTGAGCGGCGGGAATTCTCATCTTTTTTTAATGAATCCAGCCGGAATTGTCTTCGGTGCAAGTGCGAGTTTGAATGTACCGGGGGACTTTTTTGCGACGACGGCAACGGGGATTGGCTTGGGGCGCGATCGCATTTTTTACGCAACAGGCAGTAATGATTATACTCGCTTGAGCGGAACGCCAACCCATTTTGATTTTGCCCTCGATAACCCAGCACCAATTATCAACGCTGGAAATTTAACAGTTGACACGGGAAATAATATCCTCTTAACCGGAGGAACGGTGATTAATACCGGACAATTAAATGCACCGGGGGGAAATATTACCATCGCCGCCGTCCCTGGAACCAATCGTGTCAAAATCTCCCAAGCCGGGACGATCTTAACCCTCGAACCGGATATTCCGCTTTCAGAAACTGGAGATCCCCTCGCTTTTACGCCTCTTGATTTGCCCGCTTTGCTCGTCGGGGCAGAATCTCAAGGGGTGGAGACGGGTTTAAAAACGAATAATGCCCGAGAAGTTCAACTGGCTTCGGGACAGAATATCCCTTGGGAAACAGGAACGGCAATTGTTACAGGAAATATCAATGCAAGCTTGGGAACAGTAGGAAATGTGGGAGGCAATGTCGGCATATTCGGCGATCGCATTGCGCTGTTCAATGCCAACATTGATGCTTCGGGAGAGAGTGGCGGCGGTACGGTGTTAATCGGGGGAGAATACCAAGGATTGGGGGATTTACCGACGAGCGATCGGGTCTATATCGATGCTGATTCTACAATTCGCGCCGATGCTTTCTCACAAGGGAATGGCGGTCGCGTTATCGTTTGGGCAGATGAGATCGCGGGTTTTCAAGGCAATATTTTTGCGCGGGGGGGGTCTCTATCTGGAGATGGGGGTTTTGTGGAAACTTCTGGGAAAGATACGCTGATTTTTGAGGGTTTTGTCGATGTTAGTGCGACGAATGGAGTAGATGGGACATTGTTGCTCGATCCCGTAAATATTACTATTGACTCGAACCCAGATTCAGCAGGTGTCGTTGCCGCTTTAGTCGATTCTGTTCTCACTGATGCAGAGCTTGCCGGTAATATTACGATTAATGAAGCAACTTTACAAGCGTTGAGTGGCAATATTATTCTCGAAGCCTCAAATAATATTTTTCTTGATACTGCCACATTAAATTTCACGACGGCAACTTCGATTACTTTTATTGCCGATGCTGATAATGACGGCGTTGGCAATATGATTATGGCTAATAATTCTACGATTAACACTAATGGAGCGGATCTGAACATAAACGGCGATCGAGTTACTCTTCAGAATATCAATGCCGGAACCGGTAAAATTACTCTCAATGTTAAAGATCGACTGGCTTTTAACAATAATCCCACGATTTCAACCCAAGATTTGACTATTCGCAGCAATCTCATTGATTTCGTCACTCCGGCAACCATTAATGGTACGGGCAATTTCGTTTTAGAAACTGCGACGGCAAGTCGAGATATTATTTTGGGCGGGACGGGAGCAATAACCACAGCCTTAGACCTGACGACAAGCGAATTGCAAACCTTACAAAATGGATTTAGTTCCGTTACAATCGGTCGAACGGATGGGACGGGAAATATTACCTTAAACGATGCCAATAGTTTGACTCAATCCACTCATATTGCTGGAGCAGGTAATTTTATCGGTGCGAATCAAAATACAACTTGGACTCTGACGGGAAGCAATAGTGGGAGTGTAAGCGGTTTGGCGAATAGTTTGACGTTTAACAATGTTGCCACCATTACTGGAGGAAGTGCTAATGATACTTTTGCTTTCGCGAATGGTGTTAATTTTAATGGCAATATTGACGGAGGAGCGGGTTTTGATACCCTTGATTACTCGAATTATGGCAGTTCTATTTCAGTCGATCTCGTTAACGGTACGGCAACGGGGACATTGGGGATCGCTAATATTGAAACTTTTATTGCACCGCCTTCTTCAACTTCAACACCCTCAACAACTTCAACACCTTCAATAACCTCAACCTCTTTGTCGGCATCTCTTGTGACTCCTTTCCAAGCTCCATCGCTGTCTGCGTTATCTTGGTCTTTGTTCGATACAGAAGGATCTTTAGTCCTCTCTCGAGAGCAAATCGGGAACTTGCTCGATCTCGGTGATATTGAGGGGGCGATCGCTGCCTTAGATTTCTATCACACTCGCAGTTTTTCACGCTATTTTGGCCGCGATCGCGCCACCTCTGCTCCTTCCTTCGAAGATTTGCAATCGACGCTCCACCGCATGAGCGAGGAAACTGGAGAAATGACAGCGAGCCTCTATATTTTTTCCCGCCGCGATCGCCTCGATCTCGTCCTTGTCCCCCCCACCAGAGATCCCATTCATTACAGCATCCCGGATGTCTCTCGGGAAACGCTCTTGGCGGAAATCTACAATTTTCAAACAGCGATCGCTCACCCCCTCCACCGTCGCAACACTCGTTATCTCGCCCCGTCCCAAAAACTGCATCAATGGCTCATTTCGCCCGCTCAAAGCGATTTACAGCGTTTTGATATTCAAACCCTCATGTTTGTCCTTGATGATGGCTTGCGAACGCTCCCGATGGCAGCATTACACGATAGCGATCGATTTTTAATCGAAAATTACGCAATTTCTCTCGTTCCCAGTTTGCATTTTGTTGCCCCACATTATGCTGATATTCGCAATAGTTCAGTTGTGGCGATGGGAATGTCAGAGTTTACCAATCAAGAGGCTTTACCCGCAGTTCCCGTCGAAGTAAGTACCATTGCCCACAACTTCAATGCTCCGGAAACCTTTCTCAATGAAACTTTTACCCTCAATGCTTTGCAACAAGAACCCCAACGCAGCCGGGCAAAAATCGTCCATTTAGCCACTCACGGACAATTCCAACCCGGCACTCCCTCCGAGTCTTATATTCAATTATGGGATCGCTCTCTCACTTTAGAACAAATGGGAGCGTTAAATTGGGGAGAGAAAGAGATTGAATTATTGGTGTTAAGTGCCTGTCGCACGGCTTTGGGAGATGAGAGCGCCGAATATGGTTTTGCAGGATTAACGGTACAATCGGGAGTCAGTTCCGCAGTGGCAAGTCTTTGGTATGCGAATGATGCAGGAACTTTGGCATTAATGACCGAATTCTATCGCCAGTTGCGGGAGAGACCGACGAAAAGCCAAGCTTTGCAACAAGCGCAAATTGCCATGATTCAAGGGGTAGTGCGCTTAGAAAAAAAAGGTAATTTATCTAATAGTAAGGAAACGGGACAGTTAGTCAGTCCTTTCGGCCGGGTGGCCTTGCCCCCCGAGTTGGCCAATTTGAGCGATCGCAATTTCCAGCATCCCTATTATTGGTCGGGCTTTACTCTAATTGGCTCGCCGTGGTAAATCAGTTATCAGTTACCTATTACCATTATTTCTTGTTCCAATAAAGAAATAATCTCACTGGAAGGAAGGGCGCGAGCAAAGAAATGACCTTGAGCAAATTGGCAATCTAACTCCCGGAGTTTTTCCACTTGTTCGCGAGTTTCTACGCCTTCAGCAACGGCTTGCAATCCCAAACTTTCCGTGAGATTTAAAATGGCATTGACTAATCTTAAATTTCTTTGGGAGGCTAACATGGAATTAATAAAAGAGCGATCGATTTTAAGCATATCAATCGGTAAATTATGTAAGTAAGCGAGAGAAGAATATCCCGTCCCAAAATCATCGAGACACAATTGAATATCTCGTTGCTTGAGTTGTTCAAAAACCAATTGTGCAGCTTCTGCATTATCGATCAAAACACTCTCGGTAATTTCTAACTTTAAAATTTCTCCCGTAACTTCATATTTTTGCAAGAGATTTTCTAAAATTTCGATAAAATCTGGTGTAAAAAGCTGTAAGCCCGAAACATTAACGCTAACTGTCAAATGAGAAAAATGAGGGAATTGCGATCGCCAATGACTCAAATGTTGAATAGCTCGCGCTAACACCCATTTTCCAAGGGAAACAATCAATCCAGTTTTCTCGGCGACGGAAATAAATTCCCCGGGAGAAATTAAACCGCGTGTCGGGTGTTGCCAGCGTACCAAGGCTTCAAAACCGACAATCTTTTCATCAGCGAGAGAAACGAGCGGTTGATAGTGAAGAATGAGTTCGTCAGTTGCAATCGCCCGCGCTAAATCTGCTTCTAATTGTAATTGTTTGATCGCAACAGAGTGCATTTGGCGATCGAAAAAAGCAGTCGATCCCATTCCTTGTTTTTTAGCCGATTCCATTGCCGTATCTGCGGCTTGTAAATAATCTTCTGCTTGTTCGCAATCAACATCACTCGAAGCAATACCAATGCGAGTTGTCGAAGAAACAATCTCACCTTCAATAGCAAAAGGAATCGATAACGATTCATGAATGGATTCGGCAATCAGATGAACATCTTTATCATTACAAAAATCGTCTATTAAAATCGCAAACTCATCGCTTCCCGTGCGAGACAGTGTGGCATTAGACGGCATGCAATTGCGAACGCGATCGACCATTTCCACTAATAACTGTTCCCCGATCGTGCGACCCAAGCTGGATTTAATGAGGCGATAACGTTCGACATCTAAGGAGAGAATGGCGAATTGTTGTTCTTGCGAGAGACATTGACGGATGCGATCGAGAAATAAACTTTGATTGGGCAATCCGGTTAATGAATCGTAAAATGCTTGATATTGTAATCGTTCTCGTGCAAATTTTAGTTCTTGCTGTCGGGTTCGAGTTTGTTCGATAAAAGCGAGGGTTTTCGTAATTGTAATTTCTAGATCGTTGAGATCGATGGGCTTAATTAAAAAGTCAAATGCACCGCGATTCATGGCCGTTCTAATATTACTCATATCTCCATAAGCAGACATGACAACGGCTTTAAGGGTCAGATCGATTTCTGCAATTTTATTGAGTAAAGTTAACCCATCCATCTCTGGCATATTAATATCTGTCAAAACCATTCCAAACGTGCGATCGGCTTGCAATTTTTCGAGCGCAATAACGCCGTTAGGAGCATAATCGAATATAAATTCCTTAGCACGGATTTGATGGCGAAATCGTTGCTGAATGATATATTGAAGCAACTGTTCGTCATCAACAACAAGAATTTTTGTTGGTGGTTTGACCGGAATATTATTGGGAAGGCTATTCTTCGGTGTCATAAGGGAATTTCAATAATAAACTCCGTTCCTTTTCCAAGTGACGACTTACATTTAATGCTTCCTCCATGTTTTTCAACAATGATTTGGCGGGAAATTGATAAGCCTAATCCTGTTCCGCGACCGACGGGTTTTGTGGTAAACAAATGCTCGAAGATCTGTTTTTGAATTGCTTCTGTCATTCCCGGTCCATTATCGGAAATGTGAATGACTGCCTTTTTTGCCTCATCATTTTTTGCCTCATCATTTTTATCGGCGATCGCAAAGGTTGTAATCTTAATGTGATAGGAATGAGTCTCTTGATTCGTTTCTGTTTCCTCTGCAATTTTATCGAGGCCTAAGTCATCTAAAGCATCGATCGCATTGGCGATAATATTCATGAAAACTTGATTCAAGGGTCCTGGATAACATTGAACCTCGGGTAGATCTCCATAGTCTCTAATAATCTCAATTTCTGGACGATGTTCATTCGCTTTCAATCGATGCCGTAAAATAATCAGGGTGCTATCAATCCCTGCATGAAGATTAAAAGAAACGCGACTCGAACTATCCGATCTTGAAAAAGTTCTCATCGATTGGCTGAGACGGCGAATGCGATCGGTTCCTTCTGTCATCGAATCGAGCATTTGCGGTAAATCTTCTAAAATAAAAGGCAGATCGACAGCTTCTATTTCCTCTTCAATTTCTTCTAGATTGTTTTGACAATATTTTTGGTAAAGATGAATGATATGGAGTAAGTCTTTAAAATAAGTTTTAGCATGGTCGAGATTGCCGGAGATAAAACTGACGGGATTGTTAATTTCATGGGCGATTCCGGCGATGAGTTGACCGATACTAGCCATTTTTTCATTTTGAACCAGTTGGGTCTGGGTCTGTTGCAGTTTGGCTAAATCCTCTCGAGTCTGTTTGACCACTTCCAAGGTTCTTTGGATAGTGATTTCCATGTCCCGAAAATCTATAGGCTTTGTGAGAAAATCAAAAGCACCTCGGTTCATTGCCGTCCTAATATTACTTAAGTCACCATAGGCAGAGACGACAACAGCTTTGAGGGTGCGATCGGCTTCAGCAAGTTTCTCCAATAAAGTTAATCCATCCATTTCTGGCATATTAATATCTGTCAGTACTAAGTCAATGGAAGGATCGGCTGCAATTTTTTCGAGCGCTTGTTTGCCGTTGTTGGCAAAAATGAATTTAAATTCCTTTGCACGAATTTTTTGCCTAAATTTTTGTTGGATGACATATTCTAATAGGGGTTCGTCATCAACAACTAAGATTTTGGCAGTCATAACATTAGTTTACGATTATTGGGTACGGTGTTTTGGGGTTGTAGAGATTCCCTAATGTTGGGGGAAAGCAAACTCGAGTTTAGCACGATCTCTGAGAATGATTCTACTGTTTGTGAAACTTTTTCTCGGGCAATTCTTGTCTCAGATCCTCTTTGTCAGGGAATCTTTCTTGTCTTTCCTCTTTATATTTCCTTCTTTTAATTTTTTTATGTCTCCTCCTTGTATTTTCATAATATTTTCATTTTTTCAAGGAAATATTTGAGGGTAACAGATTTTGAATGGGAGCTGGGTCTGGCTGTTTTTTTTCTGTTCGGGATATTACGCAAGCTCTCTAAAAACTTACTATAGCTTAATTTTTAGGCGTTCTCCACAGGATTGAGACGATCGCTAATTTCAGTCTATACTCTTTTAGGTTGAATGGATGCCTAGCTTGTTAGTGGGCAAAAAAGAGAATCTCTTAATGAATTTTAGCAATCTTTAAGATTATCTCTCGCTTTGTCCCTCTCATTGTCACAGAAGAGTAAGAATTTTTATCCGTCAATTCCTCTGTACGAACGGCAATAGGAGTCTCGATCCAGTAGGATGAGTGATGAATAAGGTAGAGAGGTTACAAGCATTTGTTACAAGGAATGAGTGTCTTTCTCATCGGCATGATGGGAACGGGAAAAACAACAATCGGACAATTACTTGCCCAAAGACTGGGATATCGTTTTTTCGATACAGATGTGTTAATCGAGCGAGTTGCTGGAATAACGATTAATGAGATTTTTGCGACCGAAGGAGAAGCCTATTTTCGGGCATTAGAGTCCAAAGTTTTAGAGCAAGTGTGTGCTTATACCCAAAGTGCGATCGCGACTGGGGGAGGCATGATTCTCAAACCTGAAAATTGGGGGTATTTGCGTCATGGTTTAATCGTTTGGCTCGATGCTCCTGTAGACATTTTAGTGGAGCGCTTGCATAAAGATACATCTCGTCCTCTCCTTGCCGATCGCGATCTCAACGAAAAGCTCTCAACTTTATTAGCAGAACGTCGTTCTCTGTACGCTCAAGCCGATATTCGCATTGCGATCGCACACTCAAGCCAAACCCCCACCGAAATTACCGCCGAAATTCTCGATCGCATTCCTTCGGTATTAAAAGAAGGGTTAGGGGGTTAGGGTTAGGGGATTTGAGTGGAAATACGATTGGGATCGCCTAATACTTCGGAAGTATCAAATTGTTCATTGTTCATTGATAATTGTTCATTGTTTCCCCATGCTTGCCCTAATTTTCGCAAGAAGATATCTTGTTGGGCGCGAAGTTCATAAAGATCGTTCCCTTCATTAATAATGGCAAACCAAACCAGCCCGCGTTTTTGGGTTGGGAGAATACCGGCTAAAGCACTGACCGAACGCAAGGATCCGGTTTTGAAAACAGTATTGGGGGGCAATCTGCGCCCAATGGTCGTCCCTTGGCGATCGCGTCCCGCTACGGGAAAGAGATCCGCAACCCCTAAAGGTTGGCCGGTCAATTGGCGCTCTAATGCCGCTAACATGGCGACGGCACCGCGAGGAGAAATGCGATTAGCCGTTCCCAATCCCGAACCATTAATCAGTTGAATTTCATTTTGAGGCACATTGGCAGCATTAGCGGCCAATTGTGCCACAGCTTGCGCTCCTCCCGCCGACTGCGCCAAAACTTCAGCCATAACATTATTACTATAAATATTCATTTGCTTGAGAATATTAGCTAAAGTCAGAGACTGATGGCGCAATAATAATTGAGATTCTGCCGGCCTTGTGGAAGAGACGAGAACTTGACCCGATATATTGACATGAGGACGGGGCAATTTTACCGCCATTTTTTCATATTGTTTCTTGGCCGCCTCCGGCCAGTTTTCTGCGGCGATCGCTTGTTGGAATATTTGCCCGGCAACCTCTGGAGCGGTCTTGTAGTTCATGTAAAACGGCGCGACAATTTTTAAGTCACCTTGGACTTCCTTCACTCCAGAGCGATTGAGGGCATCCCCGATCGCGATCGCTTCTTCCCAAACCAAAAACGGATTGCCCTCCCCTTCAACAATTAAATCTCCGGAGAGGATGCCATTACGAATTTCCCCGACTCGATAAATCCGCGTGGCAAAACGATGGTCGAGTCCCCATTTATCCACGGCGGCTAGAGTTGTGGCGATTTTGGTTAAAGAAGCCGCCGATAAGGGAATTTTGTCATTGCGAAAAGCCAATTTAGTCATATCCGCTTGCAATAAAATTCCTTGGCGTTGCGGGGAAAATCCTTTGCTGACTAAATCTCGCAAATATTGTTTGAGAATTTCCTCCGCCTCTGGGTTAGGTTCATCGGGTAATTGGAAAATTTTTGCCTCCTGCCAAGAGAGGGTTTGAGCAATTTTGAGTTCTGTCGGACCGAAAAAGACAGACAGCAAACTCAAGGCGCTTAAAAGGCTAACAACTCCGTACATTTATCAACGAACAGTAAACAGTGAACAGTGACACGCTATCCGCCAACAATTATCAATGAATAGCGATCGACAAACAACAAATAACCAACAATCAACAACAATAACCGCAATCTGATAAAATTTGTTACGGCTTCTATTCACTTCGAGCAATGGCATCCACAAAGGAAACAATTGCAATTGATGCAATGGGGGGAGACCATGCCCCCGAAGAGATTGTTGCTGGTGCAATTCGAGCAGCAGAAGAATTAGACGTTCGCGTTTTGTTGGTGGGAGATCCCCAAAAAATTCGGACGTGCATGGAAAAACACGGTCGGGCTGATGGTGCAGAATCTGCAAATATCGAGATTATTCCTGCCGAAGATGCGATCGCCATGCACGAAGAAGCCACGGGGGTCAGGCGAAAACCCAAGGCTTCGATTAATGTGGCGATGAATTTGGTCAAGCAAGGAAAAGCCGATGCGGTCATTTCTGCCGGACATTCTGGGGCGGCGATGGCATCGGCACTACTGCGCTTGGGTCGCATTAAAGGGATCGATCGCCCGGCGATCGGGGCAATTTTTCCCACCATTCTCGCGGGAAAATCCGTCATTATCCTTGATGTGGGAGCAAACGTAGATTGTCGCCCGAAATATTTAGAACAATTTGCTCTGATGGGGACGATTTACAGCAAATATGTCTTAGGGGTGGAAAAGCCTAATGTCGGTTTGCTCAATATTGGGGAAGAACCTTCTAAGGGCAACGATCTTGCCTTGCGAGCCCATGAGCTTCTCACAGACAATCCAGAAATTCCTTTTATTGGCAATGCAGAAGGACGCGATGTTCTCTCGGGGAACTTCGATGTAATTGTTTGCGATGGTTTTGTGGGCAATATCCTCCTCAAATTTGCTGAGGCAGTGGGGGATGTTCTCTTACAAATCTTGAAAGAGGAACTTCCTTACGGCATTCGCGGCCAATTGGGGGCAGCGATGCTCAAGCCCAATTTAAGGCGCATCAAACAACGGATCGATCATGCCGAACATGGAGGGGCTTTACTTTTGGGGGTAGACGGAATTTGCATTATCAGTCATGGTAGTTCCCAAGCGCCTACCATTTTTAGTGCCATTCGTTTGGCTAAAGAAGCGATCGACCATCGCGTTCTCGATCGCCTTCACACTTACTACAGTTTGGAAAGGGCCAAGTAACGCGACAATGCCGTTGAGCTTCGGGAATAAAGGATGAAGGCTACTGTAAAACAATTCGGGATCGCGATCGCGGGAAGTGGTTCGGCTACTCCAGCCGCGACATTGGACAACGATCGACTCTCTCATCTGGTGGAGACTTCAGATGAGTGGATTAGAACCCGCACGGGGATCCAGATGCGGCATTTAGCAACATCCGAGGAAACGCTGAGCCAACTGGCGACACGGGCAGGAGAAAAGGCGATCGCTATGGCGAATCTTTCCCCAGAAGATATCGATCTGATTGTTTTGGCGACTTCAACTCCGGACGATCTGTTTGGCAGTGCGGCGAAGATTCAAAGCGAAATTGGTGCGACGCGGGCAGTGGCTTTCGATTTAACGGCGGCTTGCTCGGGTTTTGTTTTTGGGATGGTGACGGCGGCACAATTTATCCGCACGGGAGTTTATCGCAATGTTTTACTGATTGGTGCGGATGTTTTATCGCGGTGGGTCGATTGGAGCGATCGCACCACTTGTATTCTGTTTGGGGATGGTGCCGGGGCAGTCGTGATGCAAGCAACAGAAGATCGCGATCGCCTACTCGGTTTTTCCCTCCACAGTAACGGGCAGAAAAATCACACCCTTAATTTATCGATACAAAATAAGTCTCAAGGTTTGTTAGAAGGCATTGAGGTGGGACGAGGACAATATCAACCGATTACGATGAATGGACGGGAAGTTTATCGCTTTGCCGTCGATAAGGTGCCGGAGGTGATTTCGAAGGCACTCTATCACGCGGAATTAACCACAGAGGCGATCGATTGGCTGTTACTGCATCAAGCCAACCAACGCATTATGGATGCAGTGGCGACTCGTCTAAATCTCTCTTCAGATAAAGTGATTAGCAATTTAGCAAAGTATGGCAATACTTCGGCGGCTTCTATTCCCCTCGCCCTTGATGAAGCAGTGCGAGAAGGAAAAGTTAAGGCGGGCGATCGCATTGCGGTGGCAGGTTTTGGCGCGGGTCTGACTTGGGGTGCCGCGATTTTTGAGTGGGGAATGTAATTATTCAGTCACCAGTCACCAGTCACCAGTCACCAGTCACCAGCGATCGGTTTCGACCTCTAAAGAAGAAACATGAAACGGAAATTTATCGGTTTAGCAAGTGTAATTATCTTCGCTAGTCTTGGTTGTATCGCGATCGCTTCCTCGCCTGATGCTTGGGAAGAGTTCAGAGAAAATGTCAGAGAAAAATGTGAAGGAGAACTCAAAAACCGTCTTATCGATCCAGACATTATCGTCGATCCATTTGGTACCTCATCATCGGGACTGGCTTTAGGTGTGGGACAGTCAACCTCTGCCGATGAGGAACATATCATAATCTGTGTATATGACAAAACCAATAAAACCGTTGAGCTTGGCTCTGCAATTAGATTAGAGAATATTCCCACCTATCAAAGACTTTTGCACGAAAACCGCCGATTGCGAGAATAGAGCGATCGCCTTCCTCTGAAGAATAACTGGTGACTGATTAACTATTCGATCGCATTTCGTTAAATTTCCCGCGCAAGAATCAGCGTATTCTGAAAAGAAGAGCTTGCACCCAGAGCAAAATTAAAAACCTATTTAGAGCGACACAGTTGGGAGGTCACTTGACATGATTAAAAAGATCTTATTGGCAGATTCTGGCACGGGAAATCCCAAAGAAATGCTACTGTCATTGCGGGACTTACCCTCGATTCAAGGTGCTGCGACAACCGTTCTGCACGTCGTTCCCTCTCAAGCTGCGAAGGAAGCAATGGAAAGCAAAATGGCAGCAGGGGATGAAATTCTCGCTAAAGCCGTGGAAACCCTACAAACTGAGAAAAATCCCGTGACAACCTTGAAACGTCAGGGAGAACCCAAAGATACGGTGTGCAAAGTTGCTGAAGAAATCGGTGCTGACCTGATTATTATGGGTTCGCGGGGTCTCAAGCGTCTCGAATCGATTCTGGAAAATTCTGTCAGTCAGTATGTTTTTCAATTGGCCGATCGCCCCATGCTCTTAGTACGGGATGATATTTACGTCAAAAAGCTCAAGCGAATCATCGTTGCCCTCGATAAGTCAGCATCTTCTAAGGTTAGTTTAGATCTGGCTTTATTTTTACTTCGTGGTGCTAAAAATGTGGAATTGATTCTCGCACGGGTTAACCCGGATTTAGACCCCAAATTGCTCCCGCTCTCCAAAGCAGAAATGGAAGAGAATCCCGTCATTGCTGCCGCACTATCCAAAGTCAAGCGCATGGGTATACCTTATCGTTGTATCGTAACCGGAGGAAAACCGGGGCGAACCCTTTGTCAGCTTGTCGATGAATACAATGCTGATTTATTGGTTTTAGGCTCTCCCGATCGCCGTCCTTCTGTGGCGAAAGCACTACCCGATCTCGATCGCCTTTTAGGAACTTCTCTTTCAGATTACGTGCGGGTGAATGCTGATTGTCCAGTACTTTTAGTACGAAATACTGAAAACTAAGACGATTGCTGATTATCCAATTTAATAAAGGATGAAATCGGGAAATTTCCCGATTTCATCCTTTGTTTTTTAATGGGTTTTTCAAAATTGAGTCAAACAAAATTGTCAAACAAAATTGCGGGCGGGAAAATTGATTAGTTACTACTCTTCTGACTTGCGGTTTGAATATACAAAATCAGCAGAAAGACGGAAGGAACCAATACAAATAGAATCGTTGCCACAAATCCTAATTCATTAACTTGCATTTAACCTACGCTCCCTATGGGCGACCATGTGAATCTTCTTTAGAATATCATTACGATTCTCAATTATCAATTATCCTTATTGGGTAAGGATATGGGGGCGGAAATTCGGATGCAAACGCGATCGCTTCGGATTGAGATATCCAATCCCACCCCCTACCTTTTCTTATCCCGCAGTCTTAACGCGAGAGATAAGGGTCTTTCGTCAGTCAAGCCGATCCCAAACTATAACCGGGTTTGTGTTGCGGTTGCTGGGACTCGGGGGCGGCGAGAGAGACTACTTTTTCCATGAACCAAGGGACGGTACCACTCGCGATCGCAGATATCTTGCTTTGCCAATCCACAAAAATCTCATTTTCGCCTCTATTTAACCCAGTGACTAAGGCCTTGGCTACTCGTTCCGGTGTTGTGGGTGCAACCCATTTGAAAAAGTCGGTATTTCGCACCATATCCGTATCGGTAAGGGAAGGAAGCAAAGAGACCACCCGCACGTTTTTAGCCGCAAGTTCCGATCGCAATGCTTGGGTAAATCCGACGATAGCAAATTTAGTCGCGGAATAGGTCGCAAAGGTGGGGGCGGCAATTTTCCCCATGAGGCTAGAAACGTTGACAATCGTGCCTTCTCGTTTAGCCGCCATGCGCCGGGCAATTAGCCGCGTGACGGTGTACATTCCCAAGAGGTTGACGCGGAGTTCTTTCTCGGCTTGGTGAGGTTGCGAACTTAAAAAGGAGGTTTGATGGGCAACTCCGGCATTATTGACGAGGATGTGAATCGGTCCGAAGTCCCGCCAAGCTTTGGCCATGGCAATGCTGACTTCTGCGGTTTGAGTCAGATCTACCGGAATGGGGATGATTTCGATTTTTGGGGTAATTTCTTGGATTTCTGTGGCGACGGTATTGAGGCGATCGCGGTTGCGGGCGACGAGAAGCAAGCGTCCGATTCCTTGGCGAGCAAATTCAAGGGCGATCGCTTTACCAATGCCTCGGGATGCTCCGGTAATCAAGGCGGTTTTACCTTGCAGTAAAGATGGTTTGAGGGCGTATCTTTGCAGAGTTTTCATGGTTTTTCTCCCTCTACTTGTTCTATAGTTTCACTCTAATGGTTATTAAATTTTGTAAAGATGACTTGACTCGAGTTCCAATATGATTTTTGTCACACACTTTGGGGAATTCTCAAGATAACTGTAACTATTCAATTTTTCTGATGTCCGTAAATCTTCGGGCTCGTTGTTTTATAACCATACTCGGGGCGCGATCGCCGTCTCTCCAAAATCGGATTGACGGTAAAATTTCCAAATTTGCTGAAACCAGTTTTTTGCCTCTGTTATTGATGTACCGCGATAGCGACAAAGTAAACCATTTCCTTGTGTTTGAGTCACTTCTGCTTCTCCTTTACCTTGACTATTGTTCCAGAATTGATGAAGAGATGCGATCGCATTTTCTTCATGAGAAGGACTAAACCAAATTAAATGACCGATAATGGGATATCCTCCCAAACCGTGGGGATGAAAATAAGTTTCTTCACATCCCGGCAGCCATTGAAGATCGCACCACAGCAGTTTACTTTCTCGCCAGATTTCTAAGCGCGATCGCCACTCTCCTCGGACAAATTTTTCCCCTCTCGCACTGCGACCAAAACGGAGAATTTCCCAACCGAAAAAAACCGCATTTTCGGCTAATTCGACGCGCATTTCTTGTTTGTAAATTGCACCATTAAACACAATTGTACTCTGGGGCAACCATTCTAAAACTGCCCGATCTGCTATTTTTGCAAGAATTGTTTGGGTGGCTTGTTTGCCTTGACTGCCATAAATTTTGCTGGCGGCGGCGGTGGTCAGCAAAACGCGACTTTGTGAATTTAACTGGAGAGATTGAGTTAAGCGATCGCCACCAACAATTCCCCCTGCGGTATGCAGAGAAACAGTATGACAAATTTCTTTTCCTTCAGGATAAAAAGGTCGCTGTACCTTTAAAGGTGCTTGATTAAAAGCACGCAAAATTTGTGTAGAATTCCCTTGTTTGCCATAAACTATCTCTAAGCGACCTTGCCAATTTGAATCTTGTGGAAGTGCAACCATTTAACTCTATCAAAAATATTAATTGTTTCAACCTGTTCTACATTATCAGATAGGGTGAATTGAAAAATCGTGTGAGATCGATGAGAAAGGCTGAAGGAGTCTGTGCGATCGCCTATGCTAGATATGCGATCGCTGGCTCAACAGTCTGTTACAATCATTTAAAAGTAATTTAAGAATCAGTTAATTTTATTGCTCGATGATATTCAACGAACTATTCCCTTTTCGGATCGAACTCGATACAGTTTTAATTGCGGGTTCTGCATTGTGGTCTTTAGCCTTATATTTAGGGATGGCTTCCTTACGAGAATGTTGTGAGGAGATATTCGATCGCTGGTTTAATTTTGCCGATCGCTCCCTTTATTTATCGGCAGAGGAGTTCGAGCGTACCCGTCCGGCGAGAGAATCACAAAATGCGTTTTACGCATCAATTTTTGCGATCTTTCCTTTCTTGTTATTGGGTTTTTTGTGCGATTATGGGATGCAGTTAAGTCTAGGTCGCAGTTGGGCAGTTAGCGTGGGAATTTTAGGATGTTTCTGTTGTGGCGTTTTTGAATTGGGTCGAAGGAATGAAGAGTAAAGAGTAAAAGACTCCTAGTTATCCATTATCCATTGTTAAATAGCCATGAACAAAAATAATCTACTTTATCCGTCTCGCCGTCAAATCTTGCGTGGTCTTTTGGCTGCAACAACTTTTGGAATTACGGCAAAATTAGGAACGGGTTGTACAGATCGAGGAACAAATAACGGGACTGGAGAGACAAATAAAAAGTTAGTTATCGGTGTTATTTATGTCGGTACTAAAGATGACTTTGGTTACAATCAATCTCATGCAGAAGCTGCGACAGCAATCGCAAAAATTCCCGGTATTAAAGTTATCGAACAAGAAAATGTTCCCGAAACAACAGCAGTGCAAGAAGCCATGCGGAGTATGATAGAACTTGATGGCGCAACGGTACTTTTTCCGACTTCTTTTGGTTATCTCGATCCGCATATTCTCAAACTCGCAGAAGAATTTACAGAGGTGCAGTTTTTTCATGCAGGAGGATTATATAACGAAGGAATGCCCGATAATATTGGCAGTTATTTTTCTTATATTGACGAAGCACAATATATTGCTGGAATTGTTGCCGGAAAAACGACACAAACCAATCAATTAGGATTTGTTGCAGCCAAACCTATTCCTGTTGTCCTTCGCAATATTAATGGATTTACATTAGGAGCAAAAAGCGTCAATCCTGAAATTAGCGTACAGGTTATTTTTACGGGAGATTGGGCATTACCGGTTAAAGAAGCGGAAGCAGTGAATAGTTTGGTCGATCGCGGAATTGATGTTATTACCTGTCATGTAGATAGTCCCAAAGTCGTCATTAAAACCGCAGAGCGGCGGGGGATTTATACTTCTGGCTATCATGCCAATCAATCGGCACTCGCCCCTAAAGGCTATTTAACAGGGGCTGAATGGAATTGGACGGCAATGTATACTCAGTACGCGCATTGGATTAAAGAAGGGAAAACCTTAATGAATGGAGAAATTCCGCATCTCGTGCGCGGAGGTGGAGAATCAGGGTCTTGGAAATTATCAGATTATGGTTCGGCAGTGAGTGAAGAAACGCGCACACTGGCCGAAGAAATCAAGCAACAGTTAAAAGAAGGAAAACTAACGATTTATCAAGGCGAAATAGTCAGCAATAAAGGCGATATTATTCTCCCAGAAGGAAAAGAATTTCAACAAAATGCGATCGAATTAGAGCAAACAAATTGGTTAGTTGAAGGAGTTCGAGGCAGCCTGTAACGGAAGAGAAAAGAAGAAAATTTATACTTCTCCTCCTCTCTTTCTCAATTGATAACGGGTCACCAATCACTGATAACTGTTTAAGCTAAGCGACGCTGTAATAATGGCTGAATAGCCGTTAAAACGATCGCGTCAAATACGAGCAAGACCAAGAGAACTGTCGTAAAACTCATCGATCCCCAAGGGGCTGTCATGACAACACTATCGAGTCCCCAAGTTTCATTTAAATAGAGATAGCGAATGGGTTCGATCGCATAAGTTAAAGGATTAAAAGAGGCGAGCCATTGCAACCAGTTGGCCATAAAAGACAAAGGGGCAAGGGCAGTACTGGCAAATAGTAAAGGCAAGTTGGTCACAAAAATTACAGCAATGAGTTCGATATGTCCCGGAAGGGCAAAACTCAAACTCAAACTCAATGCGGTGACTCCCACGACAATGAGGAAGACGATCGCCGCGATCGCACCCAAACCGCCGAGACTGGGCAAACCTGCACCGATAAAGGCACTGGCAGCAACGATCGCCACCGTTTGCACAAAAGCGAGGCTAATAATATATAGGGTAGACGAGGCAACAATAGAATAGCGAGAGGCGAGAGGGGCGACGAGAAAGCGATTGAGAAATCCGAACTCGCGATCGAACATGACAGGCAACCCGGCATTTAATGCCCCCGAAAAAGCAGTAAAAACAATCACTCCCGGGGCGAGAAATTTACCATAATTAATATCGTTGCCTAAAAATCCTTGAGGGGCATTGTAAAATAATGCGCCAAACAGAATCAGCCACATTAAAGGCTGTACGATCCCTGCCATCAGGGTAGTCGGACGGCGTTTGAGTTGGATGAAAAGGCGTTTGGTTAAAGCAAGGGTTTCTTGAATAAATTCCCCTAAAACGCTACCATCTTCCCCAATCTTCCCTTGGAGAGAAGCATCGGGTGCCAAGCTGTCAAGTTGGGAAGGTGTAATCGATTGACTCATCGGTAAATCAGAAAAATGATGACTCTATATTTCTTGTAGTGTAAGCGATCGCTTGGAAAGGAGGTGCAATGCGAAGCATCTCTTCCTGCATCGAAGCGATCGCGTATAATCATAACGAAATCTCATCGGGAGATTGCCGAGACAAATATTCGTTTGGTCAATCGTCAACCATGTCTAAAAAATTTCTAGATGATGCGTCACTTTTACCTTCTCAATCTCCCAGTTGTTGGTTGCGAGACTCTAGGGACTGCAAGCAGCAGTCAAACAATTGCAGCAAGATAGCGATCGCACGATGGAGGGTCAATCCTCTCCTCAAGGATCGCCATTCTGGGTGAATTTGATCTTGACATTCCTGACTCTGGGAACTTTCGCCTTGTTAAGTATTAGTAATCCAAGAGGTAAATTTATGCAACCAAAAGAATTAGTAGATTTATGGGTAAAAGCGTTTAACACTGGTGATGCCCAATATGTTTCTGAGTTTTATGCTGAAGATGCAGTCAACCATCAAGTAGCAAATGAACCCGTGAAAGGTAAATCTGCAATTTTGGAAATGTTTGCTCGAGAATTTGCAAATACAGAAATGGTTTGTATCGTGGAAGCTATCTTCCAAGATGGAGAGTGGGCTATTTTGGAGTGGAAAGACCCGATTGGGTTACGTGGATGTGGATTTTTCCATGTTGTTGACGGAAAAATAGTATTTCAACGAGGCTATTGGGATAAGCTGGGTTTTTTGAAAGCTCACAATTTACCAATTCCCGAGTCAGAAACTTAACACTATCTTAGAGATGAACTGAGTTGTTAAGCTCATTGCAACTTATAAAAACAATACACATAAATTAGCAAGATTAACAATCATCTACACAAAGGATAAATAGAATTATGGGTAAGTTAGAAAGCATCGGGTTTAGCGACTGGTTTCAAGGTGAAGTTGATGCTGAGAAGGCAACTATCCATGAAATTGCTCGGGTAGTTTCAGTACACAAAGATAGCTATATTGTCACTAATGGTTTGAAGGAAGTTTTTGCTGAGCTATTGGGGAATTTGTTTTATACAGCAAATTCTTCTTTGGACTTGCCAACAACTGGAGATTGGGTATATGCTGACTTTTATGACGATGATTCTCATGCAATCATTCATGGGGTAATCCCTAGAAAAACCCTATTAAAAAGAAAAACAGCCGGAAAGCTTGTTGATTTTCAGTTAATTGCAGCAAATATTGATATTGCCTTTATTATTCAATCTGCTGATTATAATTTTAATCTGAGAAGATTGGAACGCTATCTTGTTATGGTTAAAGAAAGCGACATTACTCCGGTCATTTTACTGAGCAAGTGCGATCTCATTTCCCAAAATGAAATTGAGGAAATCAAGGAAAGCATTTTAGATATTGCGCCTCAAGTTACTGTACTGGCATTTAGTAATTTTAATGAGGAAAACATTGATACGATTAGAGATTCTTTGTCATCTGGTTATACTTACTGTTTGCTCGGCTCGTCTGGTGTTGGGAAAACAACATTATTAAATAGTATTGTCGGTAGTGAAAAATTCAAAACGCAATCTGTGAGCAAAAAACAAAGTAAAGGAAAACATACCACGACAAGTCGCGAACTAATACAGTTAGAGAATGGGGCAATGCTAATAGATACCCCCGGAATGAGAGAGCTTGGTAATATGTCAGTAGATATCGGGATTGACGAAACATTTTCGGAAATATTAGAGCTTTCCCAGAACTGCAAATTTGCTGATTGCTCCCATACTAAAGAAAAAGGCTGTGCCGTATTATCAGCAATAGAAGCAGGGGAATTGTCTGAAAAACGCTATCAAAACTATACCAAAATAAAAAAAGAATCAGCGTTCAATGAAATGTCTTATGCTGAGAAAAGAAAGAAAGATAAAGATTTTGGCAAGCTCATTAAATCAACCCTAAAAAGTAAAAACAAATATCAAAACAGATGATTCCACTCGAATAAGTCCCTTAAAAATACTATCTTTTACCTGAAAGTGGCTTTCTAATACTAATATAAAATCCGGAAAATTAACTTTAATCTTGGAGGTTGGGTTAGTAATAGCGTAACCCAACACAAACATTGCTATTTTCACATATTAATATTTAAGAGGCCAAAACTCGAACTTTGGGAAGAAGTGCAGATAGCAAAAAGATCGCTAATTGCATAATGACAATACTCGGACCTGAAGGCAGATCGAAGAAAGCAGAGAAAACAATCCCTAACACTGCACTCATCGCCCCTAGTCCGGCAGAAAAGAGAATGTGAGTGGTGAAATTACGACTGATTAAACGGGCAGCACAAGCCGGAATAACAATAAAGGCACTGACTAAAAGAACCCCGATCGCTTTAATAGAAACTCCCACGACTAAGGACAATAAAACAATAAAAGCTGTGCGATGTGCCGAAACTGAAACCCCTCGCGCGATCGCCATAGGTTCGTGTAAGGTTAACATCATCTGAGTTCGCAAAGTTAGTCCAATAAAGGCAGCACAGATACACAACAAAACCCCACTTATCACCAAATCGCGACTCGGTACTGCCAAAATATCCCCAAAGAGTAAATTATTGATACCTCCTTTGTATTGTCCGCTAAAACTGAGGGTAATAATAGCGATCGCTAAAGATGCTGCATGAACAATATTCAGCAGCGCATCCGTCCATAGTTGCGTTCTTTCTAACAAGTAGCTGACAGTGAGAGCAAATAATACACAAAAAGGTAATAAAACTGTCGAAGGATTCAATCCGAAGAGCAAACCCAAACTAATACCGAGTAATGCCGAATGGCCTAAAGCGTTGCTAAAGAAAGAAAGTTGGCGCAAAATTGTCAAACTGCCCAACAGTCCCCCCATTAGTCCTGTTAAAATTCCTCCGATCAATGCTCGCTGCATGAAAGGAAACTGAAATAGCTCCCAGACTTGTCCGATCTCCGTCGCTAAAACCATATCACCTCTCACAAGAATGACAATAGCGCACAAATTCCGAACCGTAGGCAATCGCGAGATTATCGGGAGAGAGGGCAAATTCGGGAACGCCTTCACAGAGCAAGGTCCGGTTGAGACAGAGAACGCGATCGCACTGTCGTCGCACCATATCAAAATCGTGGGAAATCTGTAAAATTGCCCAGCCTTGCTCGCGTTTTAACTCGGAAAGCAAGTGATAAAACTCTGACTCTCCGCGAATATCCAACCCCGCAGGAGCTTCATCGAGAATCAGCAACCGTCGGGGACGCACGAGGCAATAAGCCAGCAAGATTCGCTTGGTTTCCCCTCCTGAAAGATGGCTAATGGGTTGGGCGCTCAAATGCTCTGCTTGCACTCGCATCAGGGCTTCTCGTACCGCTAAACGGCGTTCTCGAACGCGAGACCACGGCCATTGAAACCCTAAGCGATCCCACCCTAAACCCACCAATTCTTCTACGGTCATGGGAATGCGGCGATCGAACAAGAAGTTTTGCGGTAAATAGGCAATCTGCTGGCGTATGGGAAAAGCGAGATCGCCGTTGCGCTTCAGGGTTTGACCCAAAATTGACACTTCCCCCAATCGCCGGGGTAAAATCCCTAAAATCGCTTGAATGAGGGTACTTTTCCCGGCTCCATTGGGACCGATGAGGGCGGTATCCGTGCCGGTTTGCAAGGAAAAGGAAACATCATGAATGACTGTTCTTTGCTCGCGATCGACGCTTAACCCGTTAATTTCTAATACTGTCTCTCTCAAGTCCGATCTCCTCAAACAAATAATAAATTATCTCCGCAACACTATTCAGTCCCGAAGGCTGCTGCTAGATTTTCTGCGTTTTGACGCATCGTGGTTAGATAAAATTGGGGTTCTATCGCGTTAACATCTCCAGTTTCTAGGGGATCGAATTCGCTAATTGTAACCTGTAAGTCTTTGGCTATAGTATCAAAAGCACTTGCACCCATTTGAGGTTCCGTCAGCAAGGCTTTCAGGTTTCCGGCTTTGACGGTTTCTAGGATACGTTGCACATCTTTGGGCGAAGGATTTTCTTCGGGAATATCAACCAAAAATTCGACTTCGAGACCGTAACTATCGGCAAAATATAAAGCGAAGTCGTGGAAGATAATAAAAGTTTGTCCGGTATAGGGTTGGAGTTTTGCCGCAATCTCTGCATCCAATGCTTGCAGTTTTTCAATAAATTCCTTGGCATTGGCACTATATTCGTCTTTGCCTTCAGGATCGGCAGCAATTAAACCATCGCGAATATTCTCGACTTGAGCGATCGCGCGTTTGGGATCGAGCCAAATATGAGGATCGAATTCTCCATGATGATGATGTTCTTCGTGATGGTCGTCTTTTTCTGAGTGTTCTTCTTCATGGGACTCGTTGCGATCGTCTTTTTCTGAGTGTTTGTCCGACGAGGAGAGGGTTTCAATGCTCTGACTGGAATCTACGATCGCTAAATCGGTATTTTCTGCGTTGTCGATCAGATTCTCTAAGAAAACTTCAAACTCCAAACCATTCTGCACTAAGACATCGGCTTGAGCGATCGCTTGTACGTCGGTGGGTTTGGCTTGGTAGTCGTGAGGTCCGACGTTGATGGGTAATAATTGCGTGACTTCGGCGCGATCGCCGGCTACTGCTTTGGTAAATTGGGTGATGGGTAAAAATGTTGTCACCACTTGCAATTCTTCGGTTGTTTCCTCTTGAGTGGCTTCAGATTTCCCAGTTTTTTCAGGATTTGTCGCACAACTCCCGGAAGCGATCGCCACGGTGATAATGGCAACAAGGGTTAATCGACGCAGAACTTGTTTTGCTTGAATCATAAGCGCTCCTGTCAATGCGCGATCGTCATTGGAACGATCGTAACAATTTTTACTCTACAATGATAATCATTATCATAATTTAGTCAAAAAGGCAACGCGAGAAGATGGACGATCGCCCCAACAATTGTCAAATCCAGTTTAGTTTGGCAGCGATCGCAACAAGGTTATAAAATCCTTTCAGGAATTCGTGACTCAAAAGAATGAGGGAACAAAGATTTATGAATAATATTTTTTGTCGGCTTAGCTGTGCAGTTGCCAGCAGTTATATTGCGATTCTGGCTCAACCTGTTTTAGCTGAATCCATGCAAGAATTTACTCCTCTGCGAGTAGCGCAGTCAGCAGAAACGATATCAGCTAAATTTGCTCGACATTTCCAAGATTTAGGAGCAGAAGGATCGATCTATATTTACGACTCGAATCGAGATATTTCCTATCAGCATAATCGCGATCGCAACGTAACACCGTTTTTACCAGCCTCCACTTTTAAAATTCCTAACTCACTGATTGCACTCGAAACAGGAGTGATTCCCAATGATGTTTCAATTTTAACTTGGGATGGGATTAACAGACCGATGGTGTCGGCTTGGAATCGCGATTTAAATCTCCGACAAGCCTTTAAGTTTTCTGCTGTCTGGTTTTATCAGGTTTTAGCGCGTCGAATTGGCTACGATCGCATGAAGCATTGGGTTAAGGAAATAAGTTACGGTAATCAAAATATAGGCGGTGCAACAGAGATAGACACCTTTTGGCTTAATGGCGATTTACGCATCACTCCTCAAGAACAGGTTCAATTTCTGAAACGCTTCTACAATAATGAATTACCTTTTTCAGAAAGTGCGATCGCAACGGTTAAAGACATTATGATTATGGAGCAAACTCCCAATTATACAATACGAGCTAAAACAGGATGGGCAGCCACTACGGGGGTTGGTTGGTATGTCGGTTACGTGGAGCAAAATGAAAATGTTTATTTTTTTGCAACCAATATTGATATCGAAGATAGAAACGATTTAAGCAAGAGAATAGAAGTCACTCGACGTTGCTTAGAAAACTTAGGATTATTATGAAAATTAAGGTACAGTGCTTTTGGTCGCGAAATGATTTCGATTGCATCTAAATTTTATGCTACATCAGATAAAAGTTATGAGATATCGAGAAGCACAATTATCCTAAAGATAAATCCAATTGATTCGGAAATAGGATAGCATCTCGAATTTTTTGGAATCTATATTGTCAGAACGAGCAAAAATATGCCAAGATCGTAAAATTGGGTATTTTTATTCATCCTCTGTCCTCGAATCATTCTTTTTGTTGCAATGAGTGCCTCTTCTGAAAAATCAACTACAGCAAAAACTGCAAAACCCGCTCCTCACGAGGACTATCGAAAATTGGATCGAGAGCAACTCTCGCCCATGATGCAGCACTATATCACGACAAAAGAAGAGTATCCCAACGCACTTTTGCTCTATCGAGTAGGAGATTTCTTTGAATGTTTCTTTCAGGATGCCGTTAAAATTGCCCAAGAATTAGAACTCGTTCTCACTAGCAAAGAAGGAGGCAAAGGAATTGGTAGAGTGTGCATGACGGGAGTTCCCCATCATGCCTTAGAACGCTACACGGCAATGTTAGTAGAAAAAGGCTTTGCCGTTGTCGTTTGCGATCAAGCAGAAGATGCCTCAATTGCTGCCTCGGAAAAGCGTATGGTTAAACGAGAAGTGCAGCAAGTTCTCACACCGGGAACCCTAACCGATGATGGCATGTTAGCGGCAAAACGTAATAATTATCTTGCGGCTGTCGTTATTGCCAAAACCCATTGGGGACTCGCTTATGCTGATATTTCTACCGGGGAATTCTGCACCACTCAATCCCAAAATCTCGAATCTCTCGGTATTGAATTACAACGCTTGCAACCTTCCGAAATTCTCTATCCTACCAATGCGATCGATATCGGTCGTTTGTTGCGTCCGGGGGAACCTTCAGAAGAGCTTCCAGACTGTCTTCCTAATGAATTTTGTTATTCCTTGCGTCCTCAGAAATACTTTCATCCTACAGAAGCAAGAAATCGTCTTTTAGAAACCTTTAACGTTCGTTCTTTAGAAGGAATGGGCTGTGACCATCTCACATTAGGAGTTCGGGCAGCAGGAGGTTTATTACAATACCTCGAAGATACGCAAAAATCCAACCAAGTTCCTTTGCAACCTTTACGCACTTATTCCTTAGCTGATTATCTCATTCTCGACCCGCAAACCCGTCGTAATTTAGAAATCAATCAAACCGTCAGAGACGGAACTTTTAATGGTTCTTTATTGTGGGCGATCGATCGCACGAATACAGCAATGGGTGCAAGAACCTTACGACGCTGGTTTGTCGAGCCTTTACTGGAAATCAAAGGCATTCAAGCACGACAAGAAACCATTGGCGAATTAACAGAAAATCATGCCTTGCGAGAAGATTTACAACAAATGTTGCGGCAATTTTATGATTTAGAACGCTTATCGGGACGTGTTGGATCGGGACGCGCAACGGCTCGCGATTTAGTTAATTTAGCCGATTCTTTAGTGCGATTATCCGATCTGGAAGAACTGGCTTGTATGGGAAATTCTCCTTATTTGCGAAGGTTACACAAAATACCTCAAGGATTGCAAGAATTGGGTCGTCATGTTTTAGCGAATATGGTAGAATCTCCTCCTTTGCATATTAAGGAAGGAGGAATTATTCGTGATGGAATTAATCCTTTATTAGATGAACGCCGCCAACAACTCGAAGAAGATCGACAATGGTTGGCAACGTTGGAAATAACCGAGAGAGAACGCACGGGAATTGCTAAATTAAGAGTGGGATATAATAAAACTTTTGGCTACTATATTAGTATGCCTCGTAGTAAAGCAGAAGATGCACCCGACAATTACACGCGCAAGCAAACTTTAACCAACGAAGAACGCTATATTACTTCAGAATTAAAAGAACGAGAAACTCGTATTCTCAGTGCTAAAGAAGACTTAAATAATTTAGAATACGAAATCTTTACTGAATTGCGTTTGGAAGTTGCTGAAAAGGCTCGAGAAATTCGCGATATTGCTCGGGCTGTTGCTGCTGTTGATGTTTTAGCAGGGTTAGCAGAAGTTGCAATTTTGCAAGGGTATTGCCGTCCAGAAATAGCCCAAAATCGCACGATCGCAATTGTTGAAGGTCGCCATCCCGTGGTTGAAAAAAGATTGGGACAGGGCTTTTTTGTTCCCAATTCTACTAAGATGGGGTATAATCCAACAGATCCCGAAAATCCCGATCTAATTATTCTCACAGGTCCGAATGCAAGCGGAAAAAGCTGTTATCTCAGACAAGTTGGGTTAATTCAAATTATGGCACAAACTGGAAGTTACGTGCCGGCAACCTCAGCAAAATTAGGAATTTGCGATCGCATCTTTACACGTGTCGGTGCTGTAGACGATTTAGCCACAGGACAATCAACGTTTATGGTGGAAATGAATGAAACAGCAAATATTCTCAATCATGCGACTCCTAAATCTTTAGTTTTATTAGATGAAATCGGACGCGGGACGGCAACATTTGACGGATTATCTATTGCTTGGGCAGTAGCAGAATATCTCGCTTCTGAAATTAAATCCCGAACAATTTTTGCAACTCATTATCACGAACTCAATGAATTAGAAACAATCTTAGAAAATGTGAAGAACTATCAAGTCACAGTCAAGGAATTACCAGATAAAATTGTTTTTTTACATCAAGTTCATCCCGGAGGTGCCGATCGCTCTTATGGAATTGAAGCCGGAAGGTTAGCTGGTTTACCCGACTCAGTGATTAGTCGCGCAAAACAGGTCATGGGACAGATTGAAAAACATAGTAAAATTGCGCTAGGACTGAGAAAAGGCATTAAAAAGAAATCAAATAATGCAAAACGAGAGAATGGAAAAATAATGGAACAATTAGATATTTTTGAATAAGAATTTTTACGATTTTAATCTAATTTCTATGATTGTGTTAGAATCACTTTTTATTGAGCGATCGCAACCTTAAATTCTTGATGACCGACTGCGATCGCATTGAAAGCCAATCGTAATATTGCGGATAAACGGGCAAGCGAGACTCTAATTTCCATCCCATCGGCTTAATAAGATTAGCGATAAATTTTGGTGTCGGATGATCGTAATCGGGATTCACTTCATCTCTGGGACTAATGCCGCCGAAATCTCTCGCACCAGCCTCCAAACAAGCGACTAAAAAGTTAGTATCGGGAACTAAATTTGGGGGAATTTGTAAGGTAATATTAGAAGGAAGAATTTCTCGAGCTAATGCGATCGCAGACAACAATGCCTCGGGTTGCGATCCTTTTGCATTATAACTTTGTCGAGTTCCGGGGCTATGCGGCTGTAAAATAACCTCTTGAATATGACCGTATTGGGCTTGTAAGGATGCGATCGCTTCTAAACTCTCTTGCCAATCTTCCCTTGTTTCCCCCAATCCTAATAATAGCCCTGTCGTAAAGGGAATCTGCAACTCTCCCGCCCATATTAACTGTTGCAAGCGCAATTCAGGAACTTTACTCGGCGCATATCGATGAACGGTTTGCAACAATTTTGGCGTAATCTGTTCTACCATCAACCCCATTGAGACATTAACTTCTTTTAACTGCGACATTTCTGCAAAACTCAACGGTCCTGCATTCGTATGAGGCAAAAATCCGAGAGTCAGTGCTAAATTGCAGAGATCGTGAATGCGATCGCACCATTCTCCTCGACGAGAATTTTGAGGATGCACCTCCCCACTCAAAATGAGAATCTCAATAGTCTCTGTTTCCTGAAGACCCTGCAAAATTATCTCGGCATCTCGCAACGTCAACCACTTATCTCGACCCGGATCGACCCGAAAATTGCAGTAGCTGCAACGATTGAAACATTCGTATGTCGGGACGAGAGTGTATGCCGGACTGTAAGTCACCGTTCGACTCATAATTTTATCTTATCAAAAGAGTAGCAAATCTTAATTAAAAATTGTTCACGAAACGTAATATCTAGAGTTATCATTCAGTTAATGAGGTTGCAAGACTTCAGATTTTATTCTCGCAATAATCATAAAAATGACTACAACAGTACAAACTCAACAAAGCGCGTCTTTGT
>NZ_JCAMRX010000048.1:0-49950 GCF_059821285.1 Spirulina sp. LEGE 11439 | reverse complement strand
TAAAGGAGTCAGTAGCGGCGCTTTGACTACGCCTGTAAGAGTTCGTTACTGGACTGCTTCCGAATCCCCGTCTCTTTAGAGCGGGGAGGGTCAAAGTTACGAATATCGGTATTACTGGGTTGGTTGCGGAAAGGTTCGAGAGAACAAGGAATCGCGACCATTTGCCCGAGTAGTCCTAAGTCTGGGGGTGAAGGTTGGGGAGTGAGTGAGGGAGAAAAGTAGACATCTACTTGACGCACTTCTGAGGATACCTCTTTTCCGATCTTAACGTTGCCGAGAGGTGAGAGTAGCCCTTCAAGATATTGTTTGGCGAATTGGTCATGGGGTTGACGGGTCATTTCAGTTATCAGTTCCGACTGCTAAAGTAGGAGGCTTGAGACCTCAATTATTTTGGTCATTGATAGTTAAATTTTTCAATATTAACGGCGGACGGGTGCAGGGGAAGAAATGGCAGAGCGATCGCCTGGAGAGTCTTCAAAAATAGCCCCTCGTCGGATGAGATCGGCTTTTAAGGTTTTGCTAATTCCAAAGTTGTAGCCAAAGTGAGCTAATTCTACGATAGCTCCTCTGAGGTTAGTTTCTCTGAGGTTGGCTTCTCTGAGGTCGGTTTCTCTGAGGTTGGCTCCACTGAGGTCGGCTCCTCTGAGGTCGGCTTCTCTGAGGTTGGCTCCTCTGAGGTCGGCTAGTCTGAGGTTGGCTTTAATGAAGTTGACTCCTCTGAGGTTAACTCGTCTGAGGTCGGCTCCTCTGAGGTCGGCTTCTCTAAAGTTGACTCCTCTGAGGTCGGCTTCTCTGAGGTTGGCTTCAATGAGGTTGACTCCTCTGAGGTTAGTGAATTGTCGCATCCGAATTGCTTCAACGAGACGCAATTTCTCATTCGTTTGCTTCTCTTCTTCCTCAGTTAAAGTGCTGATCTCTTCGACTGCAACCCCTTCAAGTTCTTTGAGTTCTCCCGAGGCAAATAATTCTTCAATGCGCTTTAAACCCTCTTCTGAGCCTTCTATAATTAGTTTGATGCTTCCCTCTTGCAGATCGATTAGTTGAATTGAATTATCTCCACTAATTTCTCGTAAAAGAATCACGATCGCTTCTAATTTCGTGCGATCGCATTCTGCAAAGGTCGTCCCGATATGAATCCCCAAACGATTGCTCGTTTTTGGCTCTGGTTTTGGCGGTTCTGTAACATTCTCGGCTGGTGTATCGCCAATAAAAGTACAGTTATTGTATTGATGGCCTCCCACTTTTCCAGCCGCACCATTGACCGACTGAAGGTTCATTTGGGTCTCAACCGATTTTGACTCTTTTTCTGTCATCATCATTAGCGATCGCGGGTAATTCTTGTGGGTCAAACTTCTTTATTGGGGTTCTCGCCATCCTTCGTAAGTTGCTAGCAAAATATTAACATAGGGATTATCCGTCAGTTCTTTGAGTGCTTCCATACCTCCCGCTTTCAATGCACCGATCGCTCGTTCTTTGAGAGCGGGATCGCGATCGATTCCTTCAACCGCCACCGCGATCGTATTGCGAGTTTTTTCGGGAATATCGGGGGGATAGGAGCGATCGAGGATTCGCAACAATTGCTGAATTTCGGCGGCGGAATCAGCTAGATTTGCTTTAGCGTTGATTTGATTGCCCATAACTTTCCCAGCTATTCCGGTTACTTGACCGCCGCTTACATTCATTTCAACTTCGGTGTATTTTGATTGATTTTCTGTCATTGCTTTTGCCTCTGCGTTATTAATATTATGAATCGGTCTGCTGGCTGCCAGTTTCGCTAATTCCATTATGTCAGCACTTTTTTCTTTATAAATTTCGATTTCTCTCTCTTTTGCCTGCAATTTCTCCCGATACACCGCTTCGAGTAACTTCACTTCTGCATCATAGCGATCGCAAAAGGATCGCTCGATTTCTCCTTTATTCGTATTTTCGGGAACTTCAACTCTGACCACAAAAGAACCATCGCGTTTTTTCTCAATCGCTTGGATGGAAAGTTCGCGATCGTCTCCTTCTACTTGCAATCCTTGGAATGATTTGAGAAAAGCACTCCAATCAATTCCTTCTCTAAAGATGAGATCCACGGTTTCGAGAGATTTCTGCACGAGTCGGGCAAAATCTCCCGGTGCAAAGGTTTTATCGGGATCGGATGGCCTGCGATCGGTGAAGACTATCTCATTGTTTTGGTTTTCAGATTTTAAGTAAATGTATTCGCAAATAACATTTTCGAGATTGGTATCGCTATGAATATGCCAATCTTCAATACAAGCTCCTGTCAGATTTACACCGTCAAAGTTAGTATAGAGTGCTTGAGTTACGCGAAGGTCTGCTCCACTGAGGTCTGCTCCACGGAAGTCGGCTTCACTGAGGTCAGCAAAATCGAGTTTAGCTCCACGGAGTTCAGCTCCACGGAGGTCAGCTTCACTGAGATAGACACTACGAAGGTCAGCTTCGCTGAGGTCTGCTCCACTAAGATAGGCTTCACTGAGATTAGCTTCGCTGAGATTAGCTTCATTAAGGCTGGCTTCACTGAGATCGGCAAAACTGAGAAGGCTTCCTCTGAGGTCAGCAAATCTGCGTTCTAGCTGTCCGAGATAGCGATCGGCTTGCGTTTTGCCCCAAGTTTGATAGGTATATTACCAAATTCCGACAATATCTGCATCCGCAAGTCGTGTCAGGCGATATTCAGGCATTCTCTTCTACAAAATTGTTGGCGGTGGCGACGATCTCAGCCACCGAGCGATCGCTGAATTCTCCTCGTTCGGCTTGGTCAAAACCCAAGAGAACGGCATCTCTTAAGGCTTGACGCTTTATACATTTCCATGCTGCCTAAATTGACAAAGATTGTCAATGTTTGAGAGTCATTAGATTTTCTTTTTTCTCTGGAAATCTCTCGTGATTTTGAATCAATCACCACGGAGAGCCGATCGCAACGAAAGCCGACCAATAATAGGGATGTGCTAAATTAACTTGACCAAACGGCAAGTCTGGAGGCAATTCGATCGCACCACCAGAATTGATTAACTGACCTCCTTCCAAGCGAATATCGCCGCGAATCATGGCGATTTGTGCTTGTCGCAGAGCTTCGGCTTTAATCGGGGCGGTTTTAAGTTGCTGATAGAATTCACTCATCAGAGCAAGGGTACCAACGTCGCTCACAGACCAGAGACTCGCGATCGCGGTTTTCACTCCTGCTTGTACTGCCAGTCCTGCAAAGCCCAATTCTGCCTCGCGATCGCCTAATGCCGTTTGACAAGCGCTTAAAACCAACAATTCCACGGGAGGATCGCGCCAACCCAATTCATCAAGGCGCTCGAGGGAGAGTTGGCGATCGCTAAACTGAATGTAGGAGCGATCGGGGGCACCAGAGCGAAATTCGGCGTGGGTGGCGAGGTGTATGATTTCTACGGGGTTTTGTTGGCGCTCGGCTTGCAGGTTGGTGATGGTAAAATTTTGATTGAGGAAGGCTTTTCCCGGCCAAACTTCCGGAACGATCGCAGAAAGTTCGACTTCCACTCCCGGTAAAGGAAATTGTTCTTGAAATTCCGAGGCTCCCATGGCCAAAACTCGAGCGTTACGAACATCGGTATAGGTGGTTTCTGTGAGGCTAAAGGCAGGGATCGTCGCGAGGCTATATTTTTCAATGAGGAATTGTTCCCCATCGTACAGTGCCGCAAAAGGAAGCGATCGCAGATTTTCCCCGACGCAAAATAAAAGCGTGTCGATCTGTTGACTTTCGAGAATGGGTTCAATGGGTGCAATCAGCCATTGATAAAGCTGTCTGGCGGCTCCTTTATGAGCGGCACTATTGGCTCGGCGAGGGTTGGCAACTTCTCGGCGAAAGGTTTTCGCCATAATATCAATTTCGTGGCTATCTGCTTCGATAATGGTGCGGCTGATGGGTTCCCGACCGGGGGTAATGAGTAAGATAACGAGGTCGTCAGGGCGCGGAAATGCCCAAATAACCGCAGGATTTTTGCCCGTTTCTCGGGCGATATCGAGGAGTTTTTGCGCGATCGCGTCGGTTTGTTGGATCTGTTGTTCGAAACTTTGCCGATAGAAGTTTTGATAGTCCTTTTTCCAACCTGTTTCCACCATTGCGATCGCTTCTGATATTTCGCCGCGATCGAGGAGATTATCAAAACGAGATGGTTTCTCTTGGGATAGAGAAGGAAAGAGAGAGGAAAATGTTAGCAAAAACAGCAAAGACAGCAGAAATGGCAAAAGAAAAAACCTTTGCCAGCGATGTAATTTGCGGAAGAACCAAGCATTGAAAATATTCATAATCAGAATTCAAGCGAAAGGTTCGAGGATAATCATAATTTCTGTAATTTCTTCGCTGTTTCGGGAATTTTTGAGTTTCCGTTTTCGGTTAACTTCCGGGTTCGGAAGATTTTAAAAGTCTCAGAATTTTCCGATAAGTTTCTCGATTAAGAGTAACGGATTCTTTGCGATCGCTTTGTGGAAAAAGAACAAGAGTGAAAGTTTCTTCTTTTTCCGGTTCTGCAACAGTTTCCTCGCTCGCTTCGGTTTCTGCAACAATTTCCCCTTCTTCTTCTGGAGAAATCATCGGAGTCACGACTTCTTCATTGACTTCTGCTGGTATTTCTTCAGGAGCGGTAATAACTTCCTCGCTCGCTTCGGTTTCTGCAACAATTTCCCCTTCTTCTTCTGGAGAAATCATCGGAGTCACGACTTCTTCATTGACTTCTGCTGGTATTTCTTCAGGAGCGGTAATAACTTCCTCGCTCGCTTCGGTTTCTGCAACAATTTCCCCTTCTTCTTCTGGAGAAATCATCGGAGTCACGACTTCTTCATTGACTTCTGCTGGTATTTCTTCAGGAGCGGTAATAACTTCCTCGCTCGCTTCGGTTTCTGCAACAATTTCCCCTTCTTCTTCTGGAGAAATCATCGGAGTCACGACTTCTTCATTGACTTCTGCTGGTATTTCTTCAGGAGCGGTAATAACTTCCTCGCTCGCTTCGGTTTCTGCAACAATTTCCCCTTCTTCTTCTGGAGAAATCATCGGAGTCACGACTTCTTCATTGACTTCTGCTGGTATTTCTTCAGGAGCGGTAATAACTTCCTCGCTCGCTTCGGTTTCTGCAACAATTTCCCCTTCTTCTTCTGGAGAAATCATCGGAGTCACGACTTCTTCATTGACTTCTGCTGGTATTTCTTCAGGAGCGGTAATAACTTCCTCGCTCGCTTCGGTTTCTGCAACAATTTCCCCTTCTTCTTCTGGAGAAATCATCGGAGTCACGACTTCTTCACTAACCTCTGCTGGTATTTCTTTAGGGACGACAACAGTTTCCTCGATCGCCTCTGTTTCCGTAACAATTTCCCCTTCTTCTTCTGGAGAAACTATCGGAGTGACTTCTTCTTCACTAACCTCTGCTGGTATTTCTTCAGGGACGACAACAGCTTCCTCACTCGCTTCGGTTTCTGCAACAATTTCTTGTTCTACTGTTGTTTCCGAAGCTACGATCGCTTCCTCCTCTTCAGTGTCAACAACATCCGATAATTCTGTTTCTTTTGTTTCTGGAATTGTTTCCTCGACAACTTTTTCTATAGATTCTTCTTGATTAACTTGGGGTTCTTCCTTATTGTTTTGAAACCGAGAGAAAATATCCGCATTAAACGGAAAGGTCTCCTCATTAACCACAGGAAACTTTAAGAGAACCGTTTCATCATCGATCCGTTCAACAGCAACACAGCCAGTATTGAGAAAGAGTAAGATTGCAAAACAAAATGAGAGAAAAAGTTGTTTAAACTTCATTGTTGTCAACATGAGGTGTTGCTCCAAATTAAGTTATTGAAGAAGCAATTGAGCATCGCCGGGTTCTGGAAAATCGCGATCCGATGAATTATCCGAATCTGATTGAGGTTCGTCGTTGTTTGGACTAGGAGAAGAAGAGTCCTGATTTTCATTATTAATATCAGGACTAAAAACTTGAATCAGTGCTTGAATGAGTTCCTCTCGTTGCGGTCGAGTTAAGCGATCGATAACGGCAATATCTCCTTTTAAAGGATTATCTCGCAACGTTCGCGTTCCCGAATATCGACTTGAAAGAATTGTTTCATTTGCGCCTAAATAATCAGCAAGAGTGAGTTTCCAATCAAAACGATATTGCGGGGGGCGATTTTTCAGGTAAATGTGATAGTAAATCAAACGAGCGATTAAGGTGTTTTGAGATTCAACTTCTTTAGACTCTTGCGAAATATATTGGTTTTCCCGGGGAAAATCAGGCAGGAGTTCGTAAGTATTTTCCGCATCTCGAATCGTTTGTAATGTTTGGGCAATGACGGGAGAGCGATCGCTTCCCATCACCAAAATAATTGCCAAAACAACTGAAAATATACCGAAATGACGCAATAAATTCTGTTTCATTCTGCCTCCTCTTGCCTTCACTAGATGCGATCGCCTCTAAAGTATTGATTTAATCTCCGATAATTTCCGGCTGAGTCAATTCGTCAGACATTTCGATGACCGCACGGATCACGGGTTTCATTGCGGGATCGTCGAGATTCTCAAATTCTTCATAGCGTCGGCGTTTGGCGCGATGTGCCACTTGGACGGTAATGCGATAGCGGTTTGAGGCAGCAGCCATCAACTCGTCAGCACGAGACATGATTTCAGGAGAATTGAAAGGTAGCCGTTTAGACATGGGGGAATCAATCCGAATTAAGGCAATGATTGTCTGGTTTTGAGCCAATGAGCCAACAATAACGGTACAATCCGTTAATTGTTGCTGCAATGACTAGAGAACAGTCTAGCAAAGTTTTGCCAAGGGCTTCAGCAGATTTCGCGATTGGTTCAAGATACTTTTTTGATTGTCGCCATGCTGTCAATATTAACGCGAGGAATCTTAGCATAGGCTCGTTTAAATAACCCTGCTAAGACTTTACCCGGTCCCACTTCTACGATTTGTTCGACTGAGTTGGCGGCGATCGCGTCCATAATTTCCCGCCAGCGTACCGATCCGGTCATTTGTTGTTGCAAGCGTGCTTTTAATTCTCCGGCATTGGTTGCCGGAATGGTTTCGACATTGGAGAGAACGGGGATTTTTGCCTCGCTAAAATTCACCTTTGCTAAAATCTCATTAAATTGTTCTGATGCCGGTTTCATTAAATGAGAATGAAAAGCACCCGAAACATTTAACTCTACCGCGCGTTTGGTTTTCACAGCAGCTACGACGCGATCGACGGCTTCTGGGGTTCCAGAAATAACCACTTGTGCGGCACTATTATCATTAGCGAGGACGACATTGGCGGTTTTCTCGATTTCTCCTTGGAGTTGTTCGCGATCGAATCCCATCAGCGCATACATTTTCCCCCCTTCTGCCTTATCCATCAATTCTCCGCGACGCTTCACCAACTGCAATCCGGCTTCAAAATCGTAGACTCCTGCCGCATAGAGGGCAACGTATTCCCCCAAACTATGTCCGGCGACGTATTGGGGGGTTTGGACTGCTTCTTGGAGCAAATCGGCAAGAATCGCTTCAATCGTGTACAAGCAAGGCTGCGTGTAGAGGGTGCGAGAAAGTTTATCGGGTTCGTTTTGACAAACTTCGAGGATAGACCACCCTAAAATTTCTGCGGCGCGATCGAGTTTGGCTTTGGCAGAGGGAATCTCTTCGAGATCCGCTTGCATCCCGATTTTCTGCGATCCCTGTCCGGGGAAAACCCATGCTGTTGTTGTCATTGTTGTGATTTCTTCATAATTGCCAGCATTTATCTTAAAACTACGAGTCCTTTTTGCCTAATGCGCGATAATAATGCTATTTCTCAATCTCAAAAGCTCTTGTCTTCTTCACCCTCGAAACACCATCCCTTAAAACGCCTCCTTCGCTACGGACGCAAATATCGCTTATTAGTTTGGCAAGCGATCGCCTGCTCCATTCTCAATAAAATCTTCGATCTTGCTCCTCCCGTCCTCATCGGCATCGCTCTTGACGTAGTAGTACAAAAAGACCATTCTTTTATTGCTCGCTTCGGCATTACCCAAATTTTCCCACAACTGATCGTGTTATCAATTTTAACGGCGATCGTTTGGGGGTTAGAATCTGCTTTTCAATACGCTTATGAGCGATTGTGGCGCAATTTGGCGCAAAGCATCCAGCACGATTTGCGCCTCGATACCTACGCGCATTTACAAGACCTCGAACTCGCGTTTTTTGAAGAGCGCAGCACGGGAGGATTACTCGCCATTCTCAATGACGATATCAACCAACTAGAGCGCTTTTTGGATGTTGGAGCCAATGATATTTTACAAATTTGCACTGCCGTGCTGACGGTCGGGATCGGGTTTGCGATCGCTGCTCCTAATATCGCTTGGATGACGGCTTTACCCATGCCGATTATTGTTTGGGGATCTTTTATATTTCAAGGACTTCTCGCCCCTCGCTATGCAGAAGTTAGAGAAAAAGTGAGTTTGCTGAGCACTCGTCTTGCCAATAATTTAAGTGGAATTACTACGATTAAAAGTTTTACCACCGAAGCCTACGAATTGGAGCGACTGACCAAGGATAGCGAGGCTTATCGACAAAGCAATTATAAAGCGATCGCTCTCAGTGCCGCTTTTATTCCCCTCATTCGCATTGCCATTTTATGCGGTTTTACGGCGACTTTGTTGGTGGGGGGTTTAAATGTCGTCGAAGGGCGCTTATCCGTAGGAATTTATAGCTCTTTGGTGTTTATGACCCAACGTTTGCTCTGGCCTCTGACCAGTTTGGGGAAAACTTTGGATCAATATCAGCGATCGATGGCTTCTACTTATCGAGTAATGAGTTTGCTGGATACCCCCATTACGATTCCCTCTGGACACCTTTCTCTTCCTCATGCAAAAGGCGCGATCGCATTACAAGATGTTCATTTTACCTACAGCGATCGCAAACCCATCTTAGAAAATCTTTCCCTCACTATTCCCGCCGGACAAACCATCGGTATTGCCGGGGCGACGGGTTCGGGAAAAAGTACCCTTATTAAACTTCTCTTGCGCTTTTACGAGATCCAAGGGGGCAAAATTACCATTGATGACATCGATATTCGCGATATTCACCTGAAAGACTTGCGGCGAGCGATCGCTTTAGTCTCTCAAGATGTATTTTTATTTCACGGGAGCGTACAAGAAAATATCGCTTATGGAACTCCGGAAGCTACTTTGAATGAGATTATTGAAGCGGCAAAACTGGCAGAGGCGCATGAGTTTATCACACATCTTCCTCAAAAATACGACACGATTGTCGGGGAGCGAGGACAAAAACTATCGGGAGGACAGAGACAGCGTATCGCGATCGCTCGAGCCATCCTGAAAAATCCCCCCATTCTCATTCTCGATGAAGCGACTTCTGCGGTGGATAATGAAACCGAAGCCGCGATCGCGCGTTCCCTCGAACATATTACCGAAAATCGCACCACGATTGCGATCGCTCATCGTCTTTCTACGATTCGTAATGCGGATTGTATTTATGTGATGGATCGAGGGCAAATTGTCGAACGGGGCAAACATGAGGAATTGTTAGAACTCAATGGCATTTACGCGAATTTGTGGCGCGTTCAAACCGGGTTGCGATCGTGATGGATGTTGCTAAAATGAGAAGAAATCAATTTCAAGAATTGAGGAAATGCCCTCCCAACAAACAACACCTCACAAAATTGCAATATGCACGATCGCATCCCCTTGATTGATCAAAGGATTTTGCGTATGACCGATGACTAATCCCGCCACATTAGCACGCGCAGAAACCGTTTTTTCGCCAAACGCATCAAAAATCGTACCGATCGCTTGCCGTTTTTCCACTCGATCTCCTAAAGTCACAGATAAGCGTAAAATCCCGCTTCGAGACGCACGAATCCACTTAGAAGCATGAATTTCTACCGATTCCGATACAGGGTCTATGGTGATGGGACTCGACATTTCTAAAGCAGCCATAACGCGAAAAACCCCTTCAACACCGATACGAATAGCCTCGCGATCGAAGCGTAATGCTTCCCCTGCTTCATAAAGTAATACGGGGATTCCTTTTTGTCCGGCAGCTTCTCGCAAAGATCCATCTCGTATATTCGAGTGCATCATCACCGGTGCCCCAAATTCCCGCGCAAAGCGATAAGTTTCTGGATGTTGCAAATTAGCGCGAATTTGGGGTAGATTGGTGCGACCATTAGAAGCCGTATGTAGATCGATGCCGTGGGTGCTGCGACTGACAATTTCTTCCATAAATAAATGCGCCAAACGGGAAGCTAAAGACCCTTTGGGAGAACCGGGAAAACAGCGATTTAAGTCCCGACGATCGGGAAGATAGCGAGATTGTTGTAGAAAGCCAAAAATATTCACAATAGGGACAGTAATTAAAGTTCCTCGGAGATTTTCAGATTGGATCTGTTTGACGACTTGGCGAATAATTTCCACTCCATTTAACTCATCGCCGTGAATAGCCGCACTCAGCCATAAAGTCGCCCCCTCTTCCCGGCCATGAATAACCGTAACAGGAAGAGAAAGTAAAGTTTGCGTCGGCAATCGCGCCACTGGAATCTCTACACGCTGGTGTTTCTTGGGAACAAAAGTGAAAATCTGACGATAATTAGTATCCAAAACTCACTAATAATTGTTCATTGTTCATTGTCAATAGGGAATGCGATCGCGCGTTTTCCCGGAAGTGGCATTTTTGGCAATAAATTCAATAATTTTTCCCGCTACATCAATATTTGTTGCCTTTTCAATACCTTCCAAACCGGGGGAAGAGTTCACTTCCATCACCACAGGTCCGTGATGCGATCGCAGCAGATCCACCCCTGCAACCCGCAACCCCATCGCCTTCGCCGATCGCACAGCAGTACTGCGTTCTTCTGGGGTCAATTTAACGATTTCCGCCTTCCCCCCTCGATGTAAATTAGAACGAAACTCCCCTTCTGCGCCCTGTCGCTTCATGGCTGCAATGACTTTCCCACCCACCACCAAACAACGCAGATCGGCTCCTCCGGCTTCTTTAATAAATTCCTGCACTAAAATATTGGCATCCAAACCCCGAAAGGCTTCGATTACTGATTTTGCCGCTTGTTGAGTTTCAGCTAACACCACCCCGATCCCTTGCGTCCCTTCTAAAAGTTTAATCACTAAAGGCGCACCGCCCACCGTTTCGATCAAGCCATCGATATCTTGAGTCGCATGGGCAAATCCCGTCACCGGCAAACCCACCCCATCCCGCGCTAAAATCTGTAGACAGCGCAACTTGTCTCGCGATCGCGAAATCGCTTGAGATTCATTGGCACTAAACACCCCCATCACTTCAAACTGACGCACCACCGCAGTCCCGTAAAACGTCCTGGATGAACCAATACGAGGAATTATGGCATCAAAGGCTTCGAGAGGCTGACCTTTATAAACAACAGTAGGCTTGTGAGAGGTAATATTCATATAACAGCGTAGGTAGTTTACTACCCGCATCTTGTGGCCGCGGTCTTCTCCCGCTTCTTTCAGGCGTTTGGTAGAATACAATTGGTCATCTTGGGATAAAATCGCAATTTTCATTGGGTTATTGTCAAGGCTATTCTTCGTCACTATCGGCTTGGCTGTGTTGCTGAGGATTTTGAACGTAGGAATTGCCTGCATCTACCAGAAAGCGCCGTCTTACTGCTTCCCGTCCCAAGAGCATCCTAAACCCCATTTCATCGCGATTGGTCAGAGTTACTTCTATTCCCCATTGTCGTCCGCCTAATTTTACTATAGTTTGAATGACGGGGCGTAATTGCGCCTTGCCGCTAGAACTACGGACGCTGCGGCGATCGTGCAAAAAGGCTTCGGCGGTGACAACGCGATCGCTATCTCGCTGGTAAGGGTGAACGCGAAAACGAACTATTGTTTGGCCATCGCGTTCAAATTCCGCGATCGCAAAAGCGTGCAACGCTGACGATCGCGCCCCTGTGTCGATTTTGGCTTTAATTTCGGGAATCTTTAGCTCGGGCAAAGCCACGTACTCGCGCCAGCCAATAATGGGAAGTTGAGACATTTCAATTCGTCATTAATCATCCACAATTATTAACGATCGATGGAAGAGAATAAAGTTTTTCGTTTGATTTGGCGCTTTAACGCTTTTGTCATTATGGGGGCGGGACTCTTGGCGATCGCCGTCCTCGGGTTTGCTGCCCTCAGCATTCTCAGAGATACGACTCGAGAACGACAGGTCAGCAATATTGTCAATATTGATGAAGAAAGCGAAATTGCAGAAAATTTGCACTTTGGCGAACTTCGAGAAATAGCAGGAACACCTTATTTATTGCTGCCTTTATATTCCCATCAAGCTTACAATCGCGTCTCTTATGAAAAATCAACCGAATCAACCCGAAATTTTCTCTTTTTCGAGAGCGAGACTGGAGAAAAACGCTGGTTATTCGATCGCAATGACTATTTAATCGTCAGCGATCGCGCTCTCGCAGAGTCTTCCCGCGATGCTCAACCCCAAACCGTTCTGGCAATTTTGTATTCTCTCGTGAAAGAAGACAGCGACGGCGATAAACGATTGAGCGATCGCGACTTATTAACTCTCGCGCTGAGTAAACCTACGGGATTAGAATATCAAGAAATATTGACGGATATAGAAAGAGTTTTGGGGTACAAGCTCATCGATCGTGAAACCCTCATTATTTTTTATCAACAGGCAGGAAATGCTTACTTTGCGAAAATTTCTTTAAATGACTTTACCGCGATCGAGCAAACAAAATTACCTGTTGTCGAAAAAAAGTGAATGAACGATCCAGATGAGAGTATGCGCTTTACCAATAATCTTTTGCGCGATCGAGAGCAAAACAACAAACGATCCGGATGCTATAGCGATCTAGCTGTCAGAACAAATATAGGCGATTATAATAGTCGTTCAGATTGGAGCGAATGAAGATCATGCAGCCCTTGCTAAAGGCATTTCTGAAACAACACCTCCCAAACTCTCTCAACCCTTCTTTATCCTTGCTTTGCATTGCCAGCATTGTTGGCTTTACCGTTCCAGAATGTCTTGCTACTGCTTTGCCCTCAGAAACCCCAAAGAGCGATCGCCCCCTTTCTCCTCCATCCCTAGAACCTCCCTTTGCGGCAAACCTTAAAAAAGAAATTAAACCGACTCCAATTCCCGAACAACCCGAACCGATTGATTTCGTAAAAGCCTTTGAATTAGAAGAACCAGAAGAACTCAAAACATCTCTCAGTCCTTCTCCTCTCCCCAAATCCGAGCCGAGAAATACTCACAGCATCGATCGAGACAGTCCTTTATTAACCCACAAAGATTTTACGCCTTTCTTGCAAAGCGATCGCAGTGTTAGCGAGGCATCTCAACCCACATTCCCACAAGATTACATCACCTCTAGCACCGTTCTCAATACTGACTCCTCAGAACTAGCTGCAATAAATCCCTCATTTTTTCCTCAACATCCAGAAAATCAGTTCGGATTAAACCTCGAAAAAGAAATTAAATTCGCTCAAATTCCCGAACCGCCAGAACCCATCGAACCCGTAGAACCTTTTGAGCCGGAAGAACCCGAAGAACCCGAAACGCCACCAACATCCCCTCCCATCCCCGAACCCGAGACTGGAGATATCCAAGTCGATCGCATTATCATTCAAGGGAGTACCTTCTTCTCCGACGCAGATTTTGCGCCGCTCATTCAACCCTATCTCAATCGCCGCGTCAGTGAGGAATCCCTACAAACCCTCGCCGATAGTATTACCGAACGCTACCTCGAACAGGGCTATATTACCTCTCGCGCCGTTCTCGATACCAATTCTTTTGCCAGTGGCGAGATTAAACTCCGGGTTCTCGAGGGCAGTATCGAAAAAATCGAGGTAGAAGGGATGCAAAAGTTAAGCGCAGCTTACGTGCGCGATCGCGTTCGTTTGGGAGCCGGCGCACCTTTAAATACCGGGAAACTAGAAGACCAACTGCGCCTACTGCGGGCAAATCCCCTCATCGATAATATTGAAGCCAGCTTGCGAACCGGTAGCACTCCCATCCAAAGTATTTTAATCGTCCGCGTTACTGAAGCCGATCCCTTTCGTGCCAGTGGCAGTTCCGACAACTATTCTCCCCCGAGTGTGGGTTCCGAACGCTTTGGATTCAATGTCGGTTGGTTGAATACCACCGGGATCGGCGATAGCATTTTCTTGGGCTATACCCGTACCACCCGAGGGGGTTCGGATACGGTCAATTTCAACTATAGCGTGCCGTTAAATGCGATGGACGGGACTCTTAGCTTGAGAACCTCTCTCAACCGCAATAATGTCGTTCAAGAAAATTTCAGCGCCCTCGATATTAGTGGCAATTCCACCCTCTACGAAATCAGTTTTCGCCAGCCCCTCGTCAAAACCCCTCGGGAGGAATTCGCCCTTTCTGTGGGTTTTGCTTATCAAACCGGACAAACGTTTACCTTTCTCGGCGGGACTCCTTTTGGTTTCGGCCCGGAAGCCGATGGGACAACCACCACCAGTATTTTTAAATTCGGACAGGATTATATTCGCCGAGATACTGCTGGAGCTTGGGCCTTGCGCTCTCAGTTTAGCTGGGGAACGGGACTTTTTGATGCAACTATCAATTCTGGGTCGATTCCCGATAGTCGCTTTGTCAGTTGGTTGTTGCAAGCACAGCGCGTTCAAGTTCTCAATGAAAACAATTTCTTGATTATTTCCGCCGATTTGCAACTATCGACGGAACCGTTGCTCTCTTCTCAACAATTTGTTGTGGGTGGAGGTCAATCCGTGCGCGGTTATCGTCAAAATGCTCGCTTTGGTGATAATGGCTTGCGTTTTTCCGTGGAGGACCGCATTACTTTAGTAAGAAACGAAGCCGGAAATCCGACTTTTATCCTTGCACCTTTTTTCGATCTCGGTTGGGTCTGGAATAATCCGGATAATCCCAACCCGCAACCCGTCCCCGATCAAACCTTTATTGCGGGAATTGGCGTGGGGTTCATCTGGGAAGCGGTGCCGGGGCTGAACCTTCGTTTGGATTTGGCTTATCCTTTGGTTAATTTAAGCGATCGCCAAGTCAATGCTCAAGATGATGGCTTATACTTTAGCGTTTTGTGGAATTTCTAACGGGAGTTCACTGGCTATGACGCTGTTGTTCAAAAAAGCGATCGAGGATTTCAGATTTTTGGTGGGGGTTGATTTCGGATGATTCAGCGCGGACGGCGTAAGAGCCTCGTTCCTGTTCGGTGAGAAAAAAGCTGGTTTTCTGTTCTGATGGTTCGACTCGTTCTCGGGAAAAGTTGGTTTGTTCGATTGTGTTGATGGGATGAACAATTTCTTGGGGGATGTTGGCGAGTTGTTGAATTCCTTGACAAAAAGAGAAGTAAAAAACGAGGCTACCTAAACGAACCCGATCGCCTTCTTGCAACAAAATGCGATCGCTGACGGGTTCTTGATTGACATAGGTACCATTGGTACTATTTAAGTCTTGTAAATAAAAACCGCGATCGCTGACATATTGAATCGCGGCATGATTGCGAGAGAGGCGATCGTCGGCGATGGAAATTCCCGCTTTTTTTCCCCGTCCGATGGTCCAAATATTTTGCGGTTGAAAAAGTTTTTGGCTTTGGGTGCCGACCAAATTGGCAATTAAGTAAACCCGTTTCGCTTCGACAACGCCCATAATATATTTGTATTTTCCTCTCGATCTCGTGAGGGCGCGATCGCTGGCATTCTCCAATTGGAGAATTTCCTCGAGCAAACCGCGATCGTTCTCATAAAGATTCAGAAAAACTTGATACAAACCCAATTTTTGTTCGAGTTCTAACATGGACTGAGGGGGTGAGGGGTCTTCCCCTCTAGATTAACCGAAGATTTGCCGGATCGGGAATAGTCGCGAGATTCCGATCGGAAGACTGCGATCGCATCATTTTTTAGTTTTTAGCAAAATTTCTTAACTTTTTCTGATTTTTATGATAAATTTTGATAATATCTGTAATATAATGCAACAAAGTTTTTAAGAAAAGGAGATTAAAGATGTCAGATTTCTTTCTCGAGCCCGATGAAGCTAAAACCTTTGGCGATATTGAATATATGCGTCAGCCTAACACCGTGACTCACACATTTCCCGGTAATGTCAATAACGGTGGCTCTTTTGCTGTGACCAAGCAAATCAATGCAATGGAAGAAAAAGTGCTGGACGCGCGCCCCGGTTTTGGCACGGCTTCCACACCCAAAGCGTCTACTCCTGCAACCCCCGCCCCCAAAACGCCTACCCCTCGTCCTAACAATACTCAATCTTCTGGTGGCATCGATTTTCTGAAAATGGCTAAAGGTATCAAACGGTAAGTTGGCCAATTTGAACCGACAAGCAACAAATAAGGAGAGCAATAACTCGCTCTCCTTTTTCTTTGTTGTCAAAATCACTTTAACGCATAGTGACAAATTCTTCCGCCGAACTGGGGTGAATGCCCACCGTCGCATCAAAATTAGCTTTGGTTGCGCCAGTTTTCAGAGCGATCGCAACGCCTTGGATAATTTCCGCCGCACTATCCCCCACCATATGCGCTCCCACCACGCGATCGCTTTCGGTATGGACGATGAGTTTCATTAAGGTTTTCTCATCTTTACCCGCAAGGGTGTAATACATGGGGCGGAATTTGGAGCGATAGACTTTAATCTCGTCCCCGTATTTTTCTCGCGCTTCTGCTTCGGTTAAGCCTACGGTAGCGGCTTCGGGGGTGGTAAAGACGGCAGAAGGGACATTCTCATAACTCATGGTTCGAGATTGGCCGCCGAATTCCGTATCGGCAAAAGCTCGCCCTTCATTAATCGCAACTGGGGTTAAATTCATGCGATCGGTACAGTCTCCCACGGAATAAATATTTTCTTCAGCAGTTTGACTGTATTCATTGACAGCGATCGCGCCCTTCTTCACTTCAATTTTAGTATTTTCTAACCCCAAATTTTTTAAATCGGGTTTGCGTCCCGTGGCCGCAAATCCCACGACATCAGCAATAACCGTTTCTTCTTCTTCTCTATTGAGAGTGACTTTTAAACCACCGTCTGTCTTTTCAATCGCAATATCCGTACTATTGTTTAGCAAGCGAATGCCGTGTTTTTGCATGGCCTCTTGAATTTCAGTGCGAATATCCTCATCAAACCCGCGTAAAATTTTATCAGCGCGGATGATTTGCGTGACCTCACTGCCCAATCCGTTGAGAATACAGGCAAATTCGCAACCAATATAACCACCCCCTAAAATCACAATACGCTTAGGTTGTTCGGGAAAGTGGAAAATATCATCAGAGACGATCGCGTGTTCGATCCCCGGAATTCCCTCGGGGCGATGGGGTTTGCCGCCAACGGCAATGAGAATTTTATCGGCTGTTACTTTTTGCTCTCCGACTTCCACGGTATGAGGATCGAGCAATGTGGCGCGGGCATTAAACAATTGCACTTCAGCCTTGTCTAGCATTCCTTCATAAATGCCCTTTAACCTTGTTGTTTCATTATTAACGGCGGTAGTCAGTTGCGACCAATCAAAAGTACGCTCTCCCACCGTCCAGCCATAACCACCGGCTTCTTCAAACTGTCCGGGAAAATGGGAGGAATAAACCATAAATTTTTTGGGGACGCAACCGCGATGAACGCAAGTTCCCCCCAAAAGATTGTTTTCAGCAACCGCCACTTTCGCACCATATTGAGAAGCGCGTCGGGCGGTGGCAACGCCACCAGAACCGCCGCCAATGACAAAAAGATCGTAATCGTAACTCATATTTTTTGTTGTTGGTTATTGGTTATTAGTTGTTGGTAATCGCTCGAGCTTTCCTTGCTTCCTCTACCTTACAATTCCTTGAAGGGCACTGACGAGAACGGAGAGGGCTTTATCATGGGCGGCTAATTTTAATTCCATTTCCCGTAATTGAACTTTGAGGGCAGTAATGTCTTCTTGGCTGTTTTCCAGATCGGTTTCGAGAGTTTCGGGGATTTGGTCTTGTAGCGATCGCAAGGCGGTTTCAAAACTGTCTAAGGTTTTTCCTTCCAAGCGATCGAGACGCACGCGATTAATTTCCACGCCTCCTTCATAGTTCGCCAATTGGGTTTGCGTGGTTTTAAGATTTGCCACCAACCAGCCTAAAACAATCCCTAATGTCAAAATTGTTCCCACCGATAAACCCGCCAGCCACAAAAAGCGATTCTTCAAGCGACCCAATTGACGATTGTAGTAATCGTTGTCAGAAAGGGCAACAAGTTTTAATTCCCACAATTCTCGCGCCAACTCTTCGATGCTTTTTTCCTCGGGCTGGGTTGAGGATAAAGCTGAGATTTCTAGATCGGTTGCTTCTACATCCAAGGTGGCGCGATCGCGATCGAGGGATGAGGAGGGAAAAGTCGGTAGAGGAGGAGAAGGAGCGATCGGATGCGGGGAAGTCGGAGATTTTCCTTGAGGGAGAGAAGCAAGGGGAGGCTGAGAACGTTTAATCGCTTTGGGTCTCTGAGGATTGGTCGGAGTTTGTTTCTCGTTCGCCAGATCGGAATTTGCCAGATCGGAATTTGCCAGATCGGACAAAATCGACATTAAGTCCGAGACGGCAATATATTGGTTGGCATTTAACTGTTTTTTTAACAGTTTTTTAGAGCCATTATTATTGTCATTGCTTGCTCTGATCTTAGCCATATCTGTTGATGAACTCCCCCTCATTGCTATATTAGCCATTAACCGAGTTCATGGGGTTGGGTTTTTGGGGCTGGTATTGTCGTCTCAACCCTCATGCCCAAACCCTAAGTCTTATGGTAACAGTTACCTATAAAATCATTGAGTTTAAGTCCCCGCTAAATTACCGTTCATTGATAACTGATGACTGGTAACTGATTTAAGATGCTCCAGGCATCGTTGTATTTTCTTCTCGGTCGGGTTCAACAAAGTCGCCGCGCAATTGTTGCCTACCATTGCGAATGACCCGCAGCATTTCCCCTAATTGCTGTTCGATTCGCACCAATACCGCATCAGCATACTCGTCTGCCCCATCTTGAATTTCCTCGCACTCCGCGATCGCAATCTGTCGCATTTGTTCGAGTTCCTGTACGGCCTGCATTCGCATTTGCTCGATTTCAGCGAGGGTTTGTTGTTGGAGTTCCTCGCACTCTTGGCGCACGGCTTGACGCACTTGAGTGGCTTCGGTTTCGGCTTGGCGCACTAATCCCAATTCGTCTAAAAATTGTGCGGCTTGTTGTTTGGCCGAGTCAACAATTTCTTGGGCATATTCCTCAGCTTGCAGGAAAATTTCTTCTTTTTGGCGCACGATCTGCATGGCTTCCTCGAAGGCTTCGGGAAGATTGATCCGCACGTAGTCGAGGCGATCGAGCAATTGCTCTTCATCGACGATGGTTTTGCGGGTTAAGGGAATGCGGGGATTATCTAAAATTAATTCTTCCAAGCGGTTGAGTTCGGCTTGAATGTCAAATCCTAAGACTCGACCGCGATCGAATCCATCGGGTTCGCGATATTCGGCGTTACTTAGGGGGTCTTCTTGTTGTAGCATCGATAGAGTTCTCGGGCGACGTTGGAGGGAACGAGGTGATCGATTTTACCGCCAAATTGGGCAATTTCTTTGACCACGCTACTACTTAAAAAACTATACTCGGTGGATGTCGCTAAAAAAACGGTTTCGATATCCGCCATGAGGGTTTTATTGGTATGTGCCATTTGCAATTCTTTCTCAAAATCCGAAAGAACGCGCAAACCTCGTAGTAAAATCTTAGCCTTCTTGTGCTGGGCATAGTCTACGGTTAAGCCGCTAAAGTTGTCCACTTCAACGCGATCGAGGTGTTGGATGCAGGTGCCAATTTGTTCCATACGCTGTTCTATGGAAAAGAGCGGTTTTTTATCGGGATTGCATAATACTGCCACAATCACCTTGCCAAACTGTCGGCTACCGCGTTCAATAATGTCAAGGTGTCCTAATGTAATGGGATCGAAACTCCCCGGATAGATTGCGATCGCGCCTGCCATTTTTGCCCTCTGCTCTGAAGGGATTATAGCTTATCGGGCAACAAGCAACGAATAACAAAAGGGTTGGCTTTTATCCTTGATTTTATCCTTATTGTTGGAGATCGGCGATCCAGTATTCGGGAATTTCTGCTTCTGCATGGATAGTAATTTTTTCACTGCTTGTTCTGCTATAAATTCCGTGCGGAGTTCCATCCTGAGTTTGCGTTCTTGAATGGTAAATGTTGCAAATCCGGTTATAGCAGCAGTAATTAGGGCTGTTATGGCAGCTGTTAAAATAGTCGAGAATATTGTTTTCAATGGATCGGCCAGCTTAAAATTCAGCTTAAACTCAGATGGAATTCTTTACTGGCACGATCGCTTTGTTTAACGTATTTTCTAACGTAAATTGCGGCGGAATAATTCGCCACTCCAAAGAGAAAATAACCCGTGAGGAAAATAACCCACAATGAGTCCTAATGTTAAGGCAAACATCATACCACCAACCATATTAATTTCTATCTGAGCGGAATGAAAGGCAATTTGTCCGAGAATGTAGAAAATAATTGCGCCCCAAACTGCTTTATTACGGAGTTGCCAGCCTTGGTACATTCCCAAAACCATGCAAATAAAGAGAGAAGGATAAAATAGATAGAGTGAGAGTTGATGAATTGTGTCTGATGCAAACATAATTTTAAGAAAGTAAGGATTTTCCGGATATATCCCTTGAGTCTTGATGGTACGAACACCAGAACTCAAAAATACTCGCTTTTCAATTTAACAGCAGATTGTGAAAAGGGTTGGAATTTACTTATTTTTTTTACAACAACGATAATAAACTTTACTGAATATGGAGAATTTCCGGCGATCGCCTCGTTCTGTGTGACATAGACTACCAAAATCTAGAAAAAATCATTGAGTTTTGTTACACAATATTTAGATCGGTTACTTTTGCAATGATTTTGTTGTTTAAATTTTAACTTTTTTGAACGCTCTATTTTAAAAATAGAAAGAAAGAATTTTTATGAGTCATGGGTATTATTTTTTATTTAAACCTTGTCATTTGGACTCGATAACGTTGCTTTTTCGTGACAGCAATTTCCCCTACCTCAATGCGTCCTTTCCCTCGCAAAGAAATCAGATCGCCAGATTTTACATTATAACTAGGTTGTTTGATTTCTTTCCAGTTTACCCGCACGTCTCCAGAAGAAATCGCTTCTACCATTTTATTGCGAGACATTCCTAACCCTGCAGATGCGATCGCATCTAAACGCAAAGATGCTTCTACTGTTGTCATTTCTTTCTTTTTCGGAGGACGAACTTTTAATTCCTCAAGTGCGATCTTTCGGACTCGGACGGGAACCGATCGCACCTGTACCAAACTTGTCTCTAAAAACGCCACTAATTCCGGAACAACGATCGCTTGTGCGCCGCGTTCTCCTAATACGAGAATATCGCCTATTTTGTCTCGGACCACACCCGTTCCTAATATTGCGCCTAAAAAGTCGCGATGGGTCGCAGGATCGAATAAAAAATTGCCTGCAATATCGATCGCAGCTAATTCGACTTGCGACTCATCTAAAGGTAATTCAGAACGTGCAATCGCAATTCTTTGACGTTCTGCTTGAGGATATCCTCCCCAAGTTAAGATCTCAAATTCTGTCAATTTAGCAAACTTTTCTCGCACTTCTATGAGTACGGGAGGGGAGAAAAAATCTGTCACCGTGACTTCCCAAGTTTTTAAGGCTTGTTCGGCGCGATCGATAACGCGAACCATTTCTTCGCGGTTTTCAGTTCCTTTTAATAGTTCCTCTTTCATGATTTCTGGTTACTGGTTATTGGTTGTTTGTTATTGGTTGTATATCCTCTTCTCCTCCTTGCTCATATCCTTTGAGGAGAGGTAATATATTATTATGCAATCCATAATTGTTGAGCAAAACGAATAGAAAAAGTTGCTAAAATAATGCCACTCACTCCTAAGATTCCATAACCGAAGCGAGGAAACTTATTTAATACAATTCCTGCGGCCATGGATAAAGAAATAATACCATAGGCGAGGCGTTCTGAAGAGTCGCTGCGTCCGGAGGTTAAAATTAAGCCCAAGCTAAACAAGCCGTAAAGTGTTGCAACTGGACTCAATTCTTTTCTGGTCAACCAAAGTAATATAATCCCACCAATAACGATAAAAATGGTTAGAAATGGATCGCCTCCCAATAACCAAAGAATAAGGATCAAAAATGCACCACCATAGGGAGAAATTGCACCCAAGCGATCGCGAAATTTCCAGAGTGCAAAGGCGATCGCGCAGATAGAGCAAAAAGCCAAAGGATGAGTTATTTCTTTAATCCCTCCCGCATCGTAATTGGGAACGCCGATCGCCACATACATGAGAATTTGCCACCAGTCTAACAGATCGATGGTTCGCGATCGCCCCCACGCTTCTTGGACGCGCACAAACGCCAGAGGATCGCCAAACTGCCACCAGCAATATAAGCTGTACAGTATAATTCCGGCTGCTATACTTAAACTGGCAAAATAGGCAATTTTTCTGCGACTTTCTCGCCACGACAGGAGCAAAAAAGCAGGAATCATGGCGATACCGGGTCCGCGAGTTGCTGTTGCTAATATTCCCCAAAGTGACATTTTAACATATTCTTTTTTCTCGAAGGCTTGTAAAGTGATAACTGTTAATAATAAAAATAATCCCTCTGTATAAATAACCGTACCATAGAGAGAATAGGGACACCATGCTAACACAGCGATCGACCATTTTGCCGCACCAATTCCATTGCGCTCTTTAACCCATCGATAGAGGAAAAATATTGCACCCAAAAAGGCAAAATTATTAATTGATATGCCTGCGAGTTCGGGAGAAAATCCAATCCGTGTCAACGAAGAAATAAGAAGGGGATATAGAGGAAAAAAAGCGACAGAATGCTGCTGGTTATCATTAATATATTCATATCCTTGCGTCGCAATTTTTAAATACCATTCCCCGTCCCACCATGCAAAAGATTGTAAATCGATCGCGGGTTGAATATGTCCGGAAGGAATCTCTAAAAGCGGTGCAATTCCCCATAACGCTAACAGAATCAGCAAGCGACTCCATAACCATATTTTAACTACAAATCGGAAATCTTCATTTTGGATCGCGCTCATTGGGTAGAAATCTATCGTCGTATTGATTTTTCAGGAACGAGAATAGATTATACTTTAGTTTGTTGTCCTTTGCTTCATTTTGATTAGATCGCCTTGCGATCGCAACAACAGCCTAAGTTATTTGTCGAGAAAGATATCTTACTTGTTCTTGAAAAACTTAATTTGATATTGACTTTTGAGTAAGTTTTTAATTAAAAACAAGAAGTGAGTAAGGAACGACAATTCTAGGAAAAATAGTCGTTTTTTCACTCTACTTCAAAAAGATAAGGTAAAATATCATTAATGAATCTGGATTGACCGATCGCATATTTCTGGAGGAGACAAAGAAAAAAGTTGAGGCCTATATTTAGAAGCCTAGTAACCGATGATCGCTCCCAAATCTTCCCCTCGCACTCCCTCAACTCTCTTCTCCTCAAACACCCCGATCTCACCCAAAAATCCCCTCCGCCGAAATCGTCTTGAGCGATCGGAACGCACTCTTGGTACAATAACCCTAGCCAAAAAGAAATTAGCTGCGATTAGAGCGTTGGCGATCGCTTCATTTTCAACCAATCAAAAATTTGCACGACATTAATTTCAAGCTCGATTCCAGTCAATACGGGCAAGCGATCGTCTCGAACGAAAATAACGGGTTCTTGTTTGGGTCGAAAAACAAGAATAGAGCGATCGCTCGGGTCGATAAACCAACCTAATTCGCTCCCGTGTTTCAAACAATATAAGATATTAGCCGTAACGCGATTGGAAGATTGGTCTGGAGAGAGAATTTCAATAGTCCAATCGGGAAATGAGTTAAACTTATTAACAAGCTCTCCTTCTGGTGTCAAAGGAATTCGCTCCCAACACAATACGGAAAGATCGGGAACGAGGGAACGACCCCCGAAAGTACAGCGCAATTCGGGAAAAGCACAAGCAATCTCTGCACTTTCTCCAATTTGATTAATTGCTTCGCAAAGTTTGAATTGCAATCGACTGTGTTGAGTTTGAGGCATGGGTTTTTGTCTGGCTTGTCCGTCATATTCCCATGCTGGTGATTCCTCAATGTCGAGAAGTTTAAGGAAGGTTTCAAGCGTTAAAGGTTTAATGGGTGTGGCAGTCATGGCAACAATATTTCCCCTTTGTCTTAATGATGACATGAATTGGGATAGAGGCGATCGCACCCAAAAATTGCCCCAACCAAAATCCTCTTGAGCGATCGCGACGCTCTCTCGGTACAATAACCCTAGCCAAAAATGACTTGTTCTCCTGTAGGGGGTAAACTCAATTAATGTTGCCCGAACCCTCGTTCGCTGAGTAAAAACGACTGAAGTATGAAAAACCGCCAGCGCTTAGGACTACTGATTCTCACCATGACAACTCTTTCTATCGTTGTCGCGGGAGCCGGTATCGCATATCTCTATCAGACTGCACTACAACAAGAACAAGAGCAATTGGTGGAGGAGGCCAAACGCCAAGCGCGTTTCCTCGAAAATCTCAGAAGCAGCGAGGAAAATGAAGAGAGTCTGGTTAAAACCCTGACGGAAAGCCTCAAAGCGACTCCCGACTCTACCCGCACGGGAGAAACTATCTTGGCCAAACGGGACGGCGATCGCATTGTCTTTTTACTCAGTCAGCGTAACGGGGAAACCAGCACTCCCAACCCGATCCCCTTGGTGGAACAAGAACGGGCAGAACACAGCCGCAAAGCCGTTCTCGGAGAATCGGGAAAATCCATTGGTCAAGACTATAGCCAAATCGCCACGATCGCTGCCTATGAACCCGTTGCCGATAGTGATTTGGGTGTCGTGGTCAAAATTGACCTCGATGAATTTCGCGCCCCCTTCCTGCAAGTTTCTCTACTGGGAATCGTGGCCGCGATCGTTGCCAGTGCCATCGGCGCGATCGCCTATCTGCGTTTGAGTCGTCCCATGTTTCGGGAATTGGAAGACAGTGAACGCAGAAATCGCGCTATTGTCGAAACGGCTGCCGATGGGGTCATTGTCATTGACGATCGCGCCATTATCGAAACCTTTAACAGCAGTGCCGAGAAATTATTCGGTTACAGTGCCAAACAAGTCATCGGGCAAAGTATCGATAATCTCCTGCTTTCTTTTGCGGAAGGAGAAGTCGAAGCCGCCCTTTTTGGTACATCTGCTCTGCAACCCGCTTCCCTCTCGGAAGAAAGCGTTCAAGAAATTGAAGTTACCCCCAACTCTCAACCCTCAACCCCCAACCCCCAAAACCCGCCCCCCATGTCCGCAAAACGGGAATTAATGGGGCAGCGTCAAGATGGGACGATTTTTCCCCTTGAAATTGCCGTCTCGCGTCTCACCAAAGGCAAAAATAAACGCTTTACCCTCCTCGTGCGGGATATCGGAGAACGGAAAAAAGCAGAAGATGCGATCAAACGCTTAAATGAAGAACTGGAATTGCGAGTAGAAGAACGCACGACGCAATTAATGAGCCTAAATGAAGAACTCCTGCACGAAATGGCAGAACGCAACAACGCGGAGGAGTCCTTTCAGGAGTTAGAAAAGCGCTTCCGCACCCTCTTCGATCGCTCTGGAGTCGGGATTATTCAAACCAATAAATCCGGGCAATTCCTGAAAGTGAATGCCAAATTCCGTCAATTGGTGGGATATAGCGAAGGGGAATTGAAAGAGAAGACGTTTCAAGAGTTAACCCATGCTGACGATCTGGGAAATGCGATCGCGCAATTTCGCCAACTGGTTGAAGGAGATATCCCCAATATTTCCGTCGAACAGCGATATCTCGATCGCGAAGGGACGGAAGTTTGGGTGAATTTGAGCGGTTCTGTGGTTCGCAACGCCATGGGAGAGGTCGAGTATTTCCTTGGAGTCGTGGAAGATGTCAGCGATCGCGTGGCAGCAAAATCCGCTCTCATGGCCACAGAATCCACCCTGAACAGCTTCTATAACAGTACTTCGATGATGATGGGCATTATCGAGATCGCCGAAAGCGATATGCGCCATATTTCCGATAATGCCGTGACGACGGAATTTTTCCGCCTCTCTCCCATCACCATGCACAACCAACTCGCTAGCGATATGGGGGTTCCCGAAGATATTCGCCGCTACTGGATCGATCATTGTCACGAAAGTCGCCAACTCGGTAAACCCGTTCAGTTTGAATACGCTTACGAAATGGATCTCGATGAGGGAGAAACCGATATTCGCTGGCTATCGGCGACGGTTTGCCCCATTCCGGGACAGCAACGCTTCTCTTATATGGTGGAGGATGTCACGCAACAACGACAGCAAAATGAGTCTCTGCGCCTTGTTAACGAACGTTTAGAAGATTCCACCTTCGAACTGGATGCCCGTCGCCAAGGCATGGAAAAGTTAGGGGAACTGACGGATTTTCTTCAAGCTAGCTTAACTCTCGAAGATGCTTATAATGTCATTGCCGAATTGATGGCTCCTTTATTTCCTCAATGTTCTGGCGGGGTTTTTGTGGTGAATGAAGCCGGAAATTTGGTGGAAGCGATCGCCTCTTGGGGCGAGCATTTTAATAGCGAAACGATCTTTTCTCCCGAGGATAGCTGGGCGTTGCGACGAGGAAAAGTACATTGGGTAGATGAGTCTCATCCTCGCCTTCTCAGCAAACACGTTCATCGCGATCCCTTGCCCGCAGAAACTTTGAGCGTACCTCTGATCGCCCAAGGAAAAACCTTGGGACTGCTTTATCTTACTTCTCCAGAACGAGGCGTACTTTCCCTCGGAAAACAGCAGTTTGCTCAAACCGTGGCGGAACAATTGGGAGTTTCTTTGCTGAATATTAAAATGCGATCGAATTTGCAGATCGATAGTATCCGCGATGCTTTAACCGGATTGTATAATCGCCGTTATTTAGAAGAAGCCTTAGAACGAGAAGTGTACAGTGCAGCACGACAAAATCGAGCGATCGGGATCGTCCTCCTCGATATCGACCATTTCCGCAACTTTAATAATACTTTCGGTCACGAAGCGGGAGATTTGGTCTTAAAAACCGTAGGCGGTTTTCTGCGGCGAAGTTTGCAAAATTCCGATTTGGCGGCGCGATATGGTGGGGAAGAATTTGCACTGATCTTACCCGATAAGTCTTGGGAAGAAACTAAAGTCAGAGCAGAACAATTGCGAGAAGGGGTGAAACATCTCAATTTCGAGTATGCCAATCAACAATGCGATCGCATTTCCGTTTCTATCGGGATGGCGATGTTGCCCCCCAATGGGATGACTCGCGAGGCATTGTTGCAAAGCGCAGAGATGGCACTTTCTCGCGCTAAAGTAGAGGGACGCGATCGCGTTTGTACGCCAGAAGGATGATTTTAACGAACAATGATTAATTTTCAATGGGGAGATGCGATCGCAACAATGATGAGAACATGATGATTACATCATCGGTCTGCTTGTTTTTATGCCAACAAATCACTCAAAATTACAAATCCAAGCCCAAAGCATTCTCGATGCGATCGCGTTCACTCCCTTTGAACAATGTCAACTTTTGAATCGCAATTTTAATACGATTCCCTCTCGTCCCGGCATTTATGCAATTAGACATAAAATCGTAAGCTTATGCAAGCCCAACTTTTAGAGCAACTTTCTTCCTCTGATGCCGAAATGATTTTAGAACGTTTGCCAGAAAAGATTCGCTCTGCTTTAATTGCCCGTGCGACTGAAATTGAATATCCCATTGAAGCAGTTCTCGAAATGGCGATCGCAAGTTTCCTCGATACAGAAGCATTAAGTTTTGTAGATTGCCAGCCCGGACGCGGCCAGTAAATAATATTGAGAGCGATCGAGTATCGTGAGGATGAAGCCATGCAATCTCTATTTTCCGGTATGGATTCTTATTTGGAAAATCCCGATCTTTGGCCGGAAATTCACAGTCGTCTCATTGTCGCGATCGCTGATGTTCTTGTCGACCAATTGAGCGAAAAATATCGGATTGCGATCGAGATTTTTCATACTTTAACATGAGCCTTGGATAAATGCGATCGCATTTTCAAGAAGGAGAATCTCCAATTACAGGAAAATCGGTACAATTAAAAAATAGCCATTTTCCTCAAACCATGACTCTTGCATCCCTAAAAACTCCCATCATTTACCCCGAGCCGGATGGTGAACCAATGGCAGAAAGCGACCCCGCACGAGATTACTTAGTTTATGGTGTTGAGAGCCTCAAACTCTACTTTCAAGAACGGGAAAATGTTTACGTTTCAGGCAATCTCTGGCTTTCTTACGAGCGAGGTATTCCGGATGCAGCCGTCTGTCCCGATGTTTTTGTCGTCTTTGACGTAGAGAACCGACCACGAAGGAGTTTCAGAGTTTGGCTAGAAGGGGGAAGGACACCGGACTGGGTTCTTGAGATCACTTCCGCAAAGACTTGGAAGAAAGACGAGGAACAAAAACCTATAATCTACACTCAATTAGGGGTCTCGGAATACTTCCAATACGATCCCACTGGGGACTATCTCGATCCATCTTTGAAGGGACAGCATTTGGTCAATGGGGTTTACCAACCCATGACCTCAGAAAGGAGAGAAGATGGTTCAATGTCAATCTATTCGGAGGTTTTGGGATTAGATGTTTGCTTGCTTGCTAATGGTCAGCTCCGATTTTTCAACCCTCATACAGAAGAATATTTGAGAACGTATCAAGAAGAAGGAGAACGAGCCAACCAACAACAACAACGAGCCGAACAAGCTGAAGCAGCATTGCAAGGGTTACGCGATCGCCTTACGGAAATGGGTTTAGACCCCGATAATCTTGCCTAAAACATAAGTAAGGTAGCAGAAAACCTCATAAACCTACCTCGGATTCAGTCCGAGAGCAGTTCTTCAAATCCGGCTCTGAGGACTTTGGCTGCGGGATGGTCGATCTCTGTCAGTAGAGGGGAGTCTTCCAATTGTTCAGTAGTTTCTATAAAATTGCCGAATAAATTGGACAAACTCTCCAGGCGCAAAAGTCTGGTAGGGATGAGAGGGATAGCGATTAGTGTATTTCTTGGTATATTTGTCATAACCCAAATAAATAAAATTACAGATTACTCCATTGAAATTAGCACTATTAAGATTGGTACGGTTGAGATTAGCACCACTGAGGCCAGCGCCACTGAGGTCAGCGCCACTGAGGTCAGCACTACTGAGGTCAGCACTACTGAGATTAGCACCACTGAGGTCAGCACCACTGAGGTCAGCACCACTGAGGTCAGCACTACTGAGATTAGCACCACTGAGATTAGCACCACTGAGATTAGCACCACTAAGTCGAGTTCGATCGACATGAGCCTCTCTAAGATTGGCTCCACTAAGATTCGCACCTGTGAGATTAGCACCTGTGAGATCTGCATAAACAAGGTTAGCGTAGTTGAGGTTGGTATTATTAAGATCGGCGACTCTAAGGAGGGCACCTCTGAGGTTAGCACGGCTGAGGTTGGCATTATTGAGTTTAGCGCCACAGAGTCCAATGTAATTGAAGTCGATACCACTGAGATTGAAACCACTGAAGTCAGTATTATAGTCAAGATCAAACCTAATGCCCGGATGCTTCTCCCTCCACTCATTCCACTCGTGCACTCCCCGTCTCAGTCCCGGCACCAGTTTCTTCTTAGCCTCCTCAATCCTTATCCCCATGTACCACAGGGGTACCTCCCGAAGATCTCTCGATTCCATCACCAAAGCCGATATAATTACTAACCCAAAGACTAAAACTATAACTATAAAAAACCACATAACCTGTCCTCCACAACTACGACGGATCTCTTTACCAATGCCAGCATCAAGATCGGGATGAAGAAATAGGCAATATTTTGGGAGGGTGTCAGTGTTGACAAAAGTAGGAATCGGATTTGGGAGCGATCGCAAGCAAGATACACAAAAACTATTGACTCATCAGCAAAAATCCCGATAGATCGCTCGGGCTTTCCCGATCTGATACGATTGAATAGGAGATCGTAAAAAGTAGAACTTATGCTAAAAACTATCTCAACCATTAGCACATCTCCCGAAATTATGAGTGGAACTCCTGTTTTCGCTGGCACTCGAGTTCCCGTACAGACTTTTTGGGATTATCTCAAAGCAGGAGAATCGATTAACGATTTTTTAGATGGATTTCCCACTGTTACCAGAGAGCAAGCGATCGCTTTACTAGAAGAATTAGAGCAGCAATGTTACGGTTTTTTGAATGAAAATTCTGTTAGATGAGTGTATCGATCGCCGATTTGCTAGAGAATTTGGCAATTATGAGATTAAAACAGTACCGCAAATGGGATGGGCAGGTACAAAAAACGGTCAACTTCTCACACTGGCCGAAGTAGAGTTTGACGTTTTTATCACAGTCGATCGCAATTTATCGTCTGAGCAGAATTTATCGAAATTCGATTTGGCAGTGATTGTTTTACAAGCACCATCTAATCGATTAGCAGATTTGCAACCTTTAGCCTCAAAAGTTTTGGCTGCTCTAACTAAAGCGGAAAAAGGACAAGCAATTTTAGTTCTTTAATCAATGAGATCGACGATCGCTGTTTTTTCGGCTGGACTGAGTTGAGCAAGATCGCCCTCAAATCCTTTTGTGGATTCAATCAAAATTTCCATGCGTTAAGTATCTGCACTATCTCTTCGTGTTTGTCTCTACAATAACCACAAATCCGATAATCGCGATCGCAATTTTCCGGTTGGTTGGGGTACAGTCGATGAAAAGAGAACTACGATCTCCATTCCCATTATTCCCATGTCTGCCCTCAACCGTCCGATCGCCAATCTTTTAGGTAAGATACCTCTGCGCGTCCTTCTCGTCGTCCCTTTCGTATTGCAAATTGTCATTGTAGTGGGACTGACGGGATATCTTTCCTTTCGCAACGGACAGGAAGCGGTAGACGACTTGGCAGGACAGTTGCAAGGCGAAATTACCGATCGCATTCAACAACGTCTCAATACCTATCTCGGTACCCCTCATCTGATCAACCGCATTAGCGCCGATGACGTAAAATTAGGTAAATTAGATTTAAACGACCCCCTCGCTCTCGAACGCCATATGTGGCGACAAGTTCAGGTATTTCCCGACGCATCTTATATTTATCTTGGCACGATACAAGGATTATTTAGCGGTGCGGAATTCGTTCCGGGTAAATTACCCAACGTTGCTTATTCTTTTGTAGAGACTCCCGATCGCAACTTTGAAACCTATGCCACCAACAACCAAGGCGATCGCACGGAATTGCTTTCTGCTTCACCCGATTACAATCTTTTACAAAGACCTTGGTATTTAGCAGGAAAACGAGCAGGTAAACCCATATGGGGGGATGTTTACGTTTGGGTGGCTCCTTATGAGAATCTGGCTTTACCTGCTTTGCGTCCAATTTATGATGAAGAGGGAGATCTCGAAGCAGTTTTTGCTGTGGATCTTTCTTTGTTAGCGATCGGTGAATTTCTCCAAAGTTTAGAAATTGGCACAACCGGAGAAACATTTATTATCGATCGTAACGGATTATTAGTGGCTTCCTCAACCAAAGATCTGCCTTTTATTGAAGAAGATGACAAACCCAAACGCCTTGAAGCAACGGAAAGTAATAATCCTTTAATTGGAGCTACGGCAAGATATTTACTCGCTAAATTTGGCGAATTCGATCGCATTGAACAAATTCAACAATTAACCTTTAATCTGGATGGCGAGAAACAACTCTTACAAGTCACGCCTTATCAAGATGAATTTGGCTTAGATTGGCTCATTATCGTCGCCGTCCCCGAAGTTGATTTTATGGCGCGAATTCATGCCAATACCCGCACGACGATTTTGCTCTGTATTATTGCCTTGATAGTCGCGATCGCAATTGGAATCATGACCTCTAGCTGGATCGCACGGGGTATTTTTAGCCTCAATGAAGCGGCGAAAAAGTTATCGGCTGGAGATTGGGAGCAAACCGTCCCGATTGAGCGATCGGATGAGTTGGGAGAGTTGGCTCAATCGTTTAATACAATGGCAATTCAGTTACAAGAATCTTTTCAGACATTGGAAGCACAAAATGCAGAACTACAGCGCCTCGATCGCCTCAAAAATGAATTTTTAGCGAATACTTCCCATGAGCTACGAACGCCCTTAAATGGGATGATTGGCATTACCGAGTCGATGTTAGAAGGGGCAACCGGTCAACTTTCCAAACTGCAACAAAAAAACTTATTAATGGTTTCCCAAAGCGGACATCGCTTAGCCAATTTAGTCAATGATATTCTCGACTTTTCTAAGTTGCGCCATAACAATATAGAATTACAATTAAAGGCGATTGGCATGCGAGAAATTGCCGAAGTGGTTTTGAACTTGAGTCAAACTGCGATCGGTTCAAAAGATATTAAATTAGTTAATGCTATTCCAGCCAATTTACCTTCCGTGCAGGCCGACGAAAATCGATTGCAGCAAATTCTCTATAATTTAGTAGGGAATGCAATTAAATTCACCAATGTTGGCAGAGTCGAAATTTTGGCAAAAATCAAGAAGCAAAATAATTCCTCTCAATCTTCCTTCCTAGAAATAACAGTTTCCGATACAGGAATTGGCATTCCAGAAGATAAAATCGAACGAATTTTTGAATCTTTTGAACAAGCTGACGGTTCGACAGCGAGAGAATATGGAGGGACGGGTTTAGGATTAACGATTACCAAACAATTAATTGAATTACATGGCGGTACAATTTGGGTTGAATCGATACTCAATCGAGGCTCTAAATTTATTTTTACACTGCCGATCGCACCTGAAAATAAACGAGAAAAAAATATAACAAAAGCGCTAAAAGAAGACCGAACAAGAAACTATATTTTACTCGAAGAAGAGATACAACAGAACGATTTAATTATCCCTTCTTATGCAACACAGGAACGACAATTCACAATTTTAATTGTTGATGACGAACCGGTAAATCTGCAAGTTTTGGTTAATTATTTAGCTTTGGAAAATTATGAGATCGCGCAAGCTAATAATGGTTGGGAAGCCTTGGATGCGATCGAAAATGGTTTGCAACCCGATCTAATTTTACTGGATGTTATGATGCCGCGCATGACGGGATACGAAGTCTGTCAAAAATTGCGAGAAAAATATCTCCCCAGCGAACTGCCAATCTTAATGCTAACTGCAAAAAATCAAGTTTCCGATCTCGTAGAAGGACTCAATTCTGGAGCTAATGATTATTTAACCAAACCGATTTCTAAATCCGAACTCCTCGCGAGAATTAAAACTCATTTACAACTTTCTTTTATCAATCAAGCTTACAGTCGTTTTGTCCCGCGTCAATTCTTAGAATTCTTGAAAAAAGAAACAATTCTCGATGTCAATTTAGGAGATCAAATTCAACAGGAAATGTCTGTTCTTTTTGCCGATATTCGTAATTTTACCACATTGAGTGAAAAATTAACGCCTGAAGAGAATTTTCAATTTATTAATTCTTATTTGGCTTATATGGAACCCTCTATTACCGAACATAATGGTTTCATCGATAAATTTATCGGCGATGAGATTATGGCATTATTTGGAGGAACTGCTGACGATGCGTTAAAGGCTGGAATTGCGATTCTCGATCGCTTAAATGAATATAATGCCGATCGCGATCGCAATGACCAAACTAAAATTAAAATCGGTATTGGTATCAATACCGGTTCTTTTATGCTGGGAATTGTGGGAGGCTCGAATCGTATGGATGGGACAGCGATCGGTGATACTGTGAATTTAGCGTCTCGTTTGGAACAACTGACTAAAGAATATAGCATTAATTTAGTCATTTCCCATCATACTTTAGCGGCTTTGAATAATCCCGTCGAGTATAATTTTCGCTTTATCGACAAAGTGAAAGTGAAGGGAAAAAATCGGGAAGTTGCGATTTTTGAAGTCTTGGATGGAGACGATCCTAAAAGTCGAGAACTTAAAATCGAAACAGCTTCTCGTTTTGAAGAAGGAATTTTCTTATATTGGCAAAAATCTTTTTCGGAAGCAGCAAAATGCTTTGAGGAATGCTTACAAGGGAATGCAGGAGATCTTGTGGCTCGCTTGTATTTACAGCGTTGTTTACAATATGTAGACTTGTAAACAGCGATCGGTTATCGCAAGAATTAATAACTTCTACAATAAGAATGAGAAAATTTCTAATTTTGCATTCCTTTGGGTAGAGTAACGATAACTTCAGTACCGCGTCCTAATTCACTGTTTAAAGAAATTGCACCATTGTGTAACTCTACTTGTGTTTTGGCAATGGCTAAACCCAAACCCGTTCCCGGAATTGTATCCACATTACTCCCACGATGAAAAGATTGAAAAATTATTGTTTGCTCTTCTAGTGGAATCCCAATTCCTTCATCGCGAATGGAAAAAATAACCTTATCTTCTTTACCTGTTAAAGAAAGTTCGATTTGTCCTCCATTGGGAGAATATTTAATCGCATTAGAGATTAAATTATCGAAAATTTGTTCGAGTATTCTGCGATCGCCATGAAAATTCTTCAGATTACCCGAAAATTTAAGATTTAATTCGCAAAGATCGCTTTTCTGTTCCTGATGTTCTTGAATCAAAGTTGCAAAAAATGGCATCAATTCGATGTGAATGGGTTTAAATTCAATCTTTTTCCGTTTGATGCGATCGATACAGAGAATATCGTCAATGAGTCGAGACATATGCCTAGATTTATTTTCGATAAGCTGTAAAAATCGTTCTTGTTTTGCAGGTTTTAACGATTCTCCATGCTGTTTTAAGGTTGAAGCTGCAGCGAGAATTGTGGCTAAAGGGGTTCGATATTCATGGGAAACAGTGGCGACAATTTTAGATTTAAACGCATTCAATCTTTGTTCTTCTCTGAGAGCGACTCGGGTTTTTTCCAGTAATTCTGCTTGTTGAATGGCAAGGGCTAATTGGACGGAAACTTGGTGAAGGATTTCAATTTCTTCGCTCTGCCACTGACGCTTTTGAGAACAGTGATGAATGAGGAGAAATCCCCAAGGTAATTGCTTGGTGTTCTCACCAGTATTGAGGGTAATGGGAATCTCTAAATTAGTCTTTATTTCTCTTGTTTTTAATGGGTTCTCGCAATCTGGTTTAAGTTTTGCTTCGCAGACGAGAGTAACATTTTCGCTATCTTTGCTGCGATAACAAAATTGTTTGGAATTGTGTTGGCGATCGCAATCTTCTTGGCTTGCTCGTATTTTCTCAATTTCGCCGCGATCGCTCTCAGTAAACTGATAAATTGCCGTATAATCGCACTCGAGAAGGCTCTGCACCTCCATTACCGCCGTTTGCAAGATTTGTTCGAGTTCCAAGGATTGCCGAATGCGAAGGGACATCATGGCAATGAGTCGCTGTTGTTCTTGGGTTTTTCTCAGTTGTTTTTGCAAATGCGATCGCTCGAGGGTATTGCGAACGGTAAGCTGCAAAATATCGGGTTTGAGATGCGCTTTGGCTAAATAATCTCGAGCGCCTTTTTTTAGGGCTTGTACCGCGATCGCCTCGCTCCCATAGCCCGTTAAAATGATTGTGGGTAAAACAATATTTTTCTCTCTCAATTCATCGAGAAATTCCCAGCCGTCCATTTGCGGCAATTGGAGATCGAGTAAAATTAGATCGCAAGTATTATTCTGGCAGAGCACAAGTCCTTCTTCTGCCGAGTCAGTTTCGAGAAAGCGGTAGGATTGGTGCGGGTCTTTTGACAGGTATTGGCGATAAACTTCCCGATCCTCTACACAATCATCAATAATTAAAAGCGTTCGTGACTGCTTCATATAGCACGGAGATGAAGGAATGAGCTTCTCTCCGGAACAAAGATTTAAAGATTTCTTAATTCTAAAGAAAATCTTAACGCAATGCAACAAAACTGGCAATCGGGTGTAGCGATCGCTAACTGGCAATGGGAGGAATATTACTTTCCAGCCAATATTCGACAAAAGCCCGAATGGTTTTTTGCAGCTCGAGGGAGTTGACCGGTTTAATTAAATAGCCGTTGGCTCCCCGTTGATAGCACCATTCGATATCCTCGGGGTTTGAGGAGGTGGTAAAGATGATAATCGGAATCGCTTTCAAACTCTCATCTTTTTTAAGCTGTTCGAGGAGTTCGCGACCGTCAACACCGGGTAGATTCAGGTCGAGGAGAATGGCTGAAGGGCGAGGGGCTGACACTGCATCCTGATAATCTCCTTCTTGGTAAAGAAAATCTAAGACTTCATCTCCATCAACACAACGATAAATGGGGGTTTGTACCTCAAGTCGCGTCATAAAACGCTGTAATACTACGAAGTCTTCATCGCTATCTTCCACAACCAGTAAGATTTTCTCAAGAATTGCTTTCATGCGCGATCTTAAAGAAAGTTTACTAAATGTTATTTTTTGGTATCTTACGGGTCATTTGTAAAGATATGTATCAAAACTCACTTTTTCTTAAGGTTGCGATCGCATCAGGGTAAAGTAAAAAGCCGAGCCTTCTCCATAGGTAGACTCGCACCAGATTTGACCGCCGTGTCGCTCGATAATTTTTTTCACGATCGCTAGTCCGGCTCCCATCCCACCCCCATATTTATGCTTGGCATGGAGTCGCTTAAAGAGGCGAAAAATGGTCTCGCGATGGCGTTCTCGAATGCCGATCCCATTGTCTCGAACATAGTAAGTCACCGTCGGTACATCTTGTTTGGACAATTGTTGATGGTGCTGTTTCTCTTCAGATTGCAGAAAACCGATTTCAACCCACGGCTCGGGTTTATTGTTGTATTTAAAGGCATTCGTAATCAGGTTGCTAAACACTTCATTGATGAGAACGGGATCGCAGCAAACGGAAGGTAAAGGATGGGGAAGACGAATCTCTAGGGAACTATCTGGGTTACTGGCACGAAAAATCGTAATGACTTGTTTGAGGAGAATGTTAAGGTCGATCGCTTCGAGGTGGAGTTCGGTTTGACCGAGACGGGAATAATTGAGGAGAATATCAATCAGAGATTCCATTCTCTGGGTCAAACGAACCAACGTTTTTAAGCGATCGACTCCAGCTTTGTCTAGGACATTGGCATAGTCTTCTAAGAGAAAAGTGGAATAATTATGAATGCCCCGTAGAGGTTCCTTGAGGTCGTGGGATGCAGCAAAGGCAAAAGAAGCGAGTTCGCGGTTGCTGCGTTCTAATTCTCGGTTGAGTCGGGTGAGTTCGTCGGCGCGATCGAGAACTAAACCGATGAGAGCATTTCTAAACTCCATTGCGCTTTCTATTTCGCTTGTCAGCCACGGTTTAGCGGTAAAGCGTACAGTTTCTTGCCATTGTGCAAAGGACGATCGCGGACTGAGGACAATGCGACCCTCTGCGTCAACTTGCAAGGATTCCTGCGGTTCTCCTGCCCATGTTACGGTTTGGATGACTTCCGGACGAAACCAAAGTAAATAATAACGGCGAATTTGAGAAATTCTGAGTAAGAGAAGTCCGCTAGCCGTATCTGCGATCGCTTCTCCTTGAGGATAGTTTCGCGCTAAAGAATCAGTGTGAAATAAACTCTCATTTCCCTGAGAATCGAGCCATTTAATGAGGGGGTCAATTTCTGCTCGATCGGGGGTATTTCCCAAGAGGACAGTCTCATGATTAAGATAAATTGCCATACCCGTCGCCCCGACTAATTCTAAGAAACGAGGATCGGGATGGAGTAAGGCTGTTTTCAGGTTCTTTTGCTTGGCGATCGCTTCAAGAAGTTGAGAATGATGCGATCGCAGTTCGAGTTTGTAATCGAGTTCCTCTTGTTTGATTTTATTGGCAAGTTCTAGGGAGACAAATTGCCCCAATAGTTCGCACGCGACGCGTAGAGAATGAGAAAAATATTTGGGAGTTTGATGATGGCACGAAATAAGTCCCCACAACTTATTTTCATGGATGAGAGGAATCACGAGAATCGCTTTTGCACCAATATTTTGATGATATTCAACGCAACAAGAATCGACGCTTCTCAAAATTGAAAAGCTCAGATCGAGAGCGTCGGAGGATATATTTTCAGTCGTCATTATTGGCACGGAATGTGCCGCAAGATCGGGAATTAAGCGCAGGCGAGATTGCAAATATATTTCTCGCGAGGCTTCGGGAATATCTGTGGCGGGATAATGCAATCCCAAATAAGCAGGAGTGAGTGTCTCTGTTTTTTCCTCAGCAATGACTTCTCCTGCACCTTGGCGATCGAATTGATAGACCATAACGCGATCGAATTGAGTTATATTTCGTACTTCTGTTGCTACAACTGCAAAGAATTCTCTTAAAGTTGAAGTCATTTGCAAGTTAGTCAGAGTTTCTCGAACCCAAGTCGAAAAATTGGGTAAATTTTCCTCGCTTGCAGGATTTTTGGGTTCTAATTCAATGATGATAACTTCGGCGATCCGATAGGCGATCGCATCGAATTCTTGTTTTCCCCAGTCTGTTTGCAGAGATAACATTAAAGATATCCTGGCTCCGATGGGTTTGCTCGAGGCTTGTTGTAGGAGAGCTTGTTGCGATGGGTTGAGGAGGGTGGAGATCGACTGTCCGAGGAGGTCGCGAGGAGCTATTCCGAGAAAATCTTGAGTATTATTACTGATGTATTGGATGGTGTAATGAGGTTCTGCGATCGCCAATAAGATGCCGTGGGGTTGAATTGACCCCGGCCTGCGAAGATTCGAATTTTCGTTATCGGGTGCGCGATCGGACTGGATCATTACCTTGATTTTTTCTACTTGTTTCTAAATTTTACATTATTTTAAGATTTGTGAAAATAATCTTGACTTATGGGAAAGGGTGGCAATGCGATCGGGTTTTATTGTGCGATCGCCTCCTTGAGGCAGTATTGCCATTGAAACAACTACAATGAGAGTATGACAAGGAAAGTACGACAAGCATCAGAGTATAGTCCCATGCCAGTTCTTAACTTAACCACAGAACAGATCGTAGAATTAGTGAAACAACTGTCTCACGAAGAGCAACAAATAGTTCTCAAGGCGATCGAAGATAACATCAGCAAATCCAAAGAGAATCCTTGGATGCAATTTGCAGGAATGTTTAAAGACGATCCTGAATTTGATGAGATGTTGACATTGATGGAAGAAGATCGCCGTCAATTTGATGCAGAAATGGAAGATTATTACTGCAAACGAGAAGCAGAAGAATTGGCAAAAATCTAAATTTTTATCTCAAATACGCCAAGAAAACAAGATTGTACGAAAAATGATAAAAATTCCTTTTTATATTCTTGACACTGATTGTGTTTCACTATTCCAAAGATCGGATTCTATAATACAGCAGCGCGTTAATTCTTTAGATTTTCAAGAGATTGCAACAACTATAGTAACGGTAGAAGAGCAAGTTCGAGGAAGTCTGAAGATGGTTCGCCGAGCATCTTCATCAACACAGCAAATAGCGGCTTATGCCAGGCTACAAGCAACGTTAAGATATTTTCAAACCATTCAAGTTCTCGATTTTACAGCAAAAGCAAGTGATATCTGTGAAGCATTAATACAACAAAAAGATGTCCGCAAAATCGGAACGAGAGATTTACGAATTGCCGCGATCGCAATTTCTGTCAATGGAATAGTTGTTACTCGAAATCGTCGGCATTTCGAGCAAGTTCCAAATTTAACATGGGAAGATTGGACTATTTCGAGTCCATAATTATATATATAGATGTTTTTGATAATAAATTAAAGCCTTTAATGTTAATCCTTAAAAATAAACTCAACTCCTCTCAAATTCAACTCTTGCTTATTATCAGTTTTCTGATTATTGGCACGATTCTCCGGCTAATTTGGGCGATGGATATGGAGTGGAAAAATGAAGAAATCTGGACTTTTGAACAAGCGCGGAAAATTGCTACGGGAGAGATTTCTCTTCCCGCGATCGGGATTTTGAGTTCCATCGGAATTCCCCAAGGGGGTTTAAATATGTGGTGTTTTGCTGCGATCGCTTCTTTCTCCGAGGATCCTGTCGCGATGGTGCGTTGGATCGGAGGAATTAATAGTTTAGTCTTATGGTCGTTTTTTGCCTTTGTTTTACGGCAAATTGCAGCTTATGAGCGACAATCTTGGTTATGGGGACTTGCGATCGCCAGTGTTAATCCCTTTGCGATTCTCTTCTCGCGGAAAATTTGGATACCAGATATCCTCGCACCGTTTTGTTTTTTAAGTTTTCTTGGTCATTGGTTCAGAAAGCAATTTTGGGGGAGTTTTCTTTGGGGTGCTTTTACGCTATTAAGCGGACAAATTCACCTCGGCGGTTTTGTCTTTACGGCTGGCTTATTTCTCTGGACAGTTTGGCACGATTATAAGCAAAAAACACTTAAAAATATTGCTTGGTTGGGATGGTTATGTGGCTCTTTTATTGCCAGTATTCCCATGTTTTTCTGGCTAATAGAAGCATTACCGCAATGGCAGGGAGCGCGTTCTTCAATTGTCGGTATTCTCGTCCCTAAATTTTATAGTCAATGGCTGACAACAGCTTTAGGTGTAAATATGAGTTACTCGCTCAAAGATATCTTTTGGTCTGACTTTTTACGCGAACCCCTAATTTTAGGAATACCGACTTATTTCATGATTCCCGCTCATTTATTTCTCATTGGTTTGGGTTTATATCCATTCTCTCAATGGTTGAGACAATCTCGGCGGATTTCATGGCAAAAAATGACACCAAAGAAAGATGATTCTCAACTCATTTTTTATCTCAAAGCAATGGGATTAGGAGTCGGAGGAATGTTTACGTTATCTGCCATTAATTTTGTGCCTTACTATATTCCCGTGGTTCTTCCATTTCCCTTCTTCTGGTTAGCTCGAATCTATGAAAATAGACTGAAATTTTTACTGGCCATTGTTTTGTTGCAATTATCCATTAGTTTAACTTTCCTAACTTTTATTCATTACACGGGAGGTTCGGAAAATTCCGATTATGGACTGACTTATAAAACTCAAATGATGTTAGAGCAGTCGAAATAGCGATCGTGGAAATCATTTGCAAAAAAGATTCGCTTGGTGACAGATTTTCCTGAAAATAAACCCGAAAGAGTTCGGCTCAGATATTCCCACGATCGTTATGTTTTCCTATAAATAAAAAGAGAGTCATTCTTCTGAGAAAGTTTTGCATGGAGAAAGTTTACAGAGAGATTTGAAAAATCGCATATCAATTGGGAAGTGCGTGTTAAAAATAAAGAAATAGATTGACAGGGCGATCGATGAACAATTTCTGGCAAACTTTAATATCTCCGAACTATTATATTCCCCACGGGCATTGTTATCTCTGGCAAACACCATTAGTAGGACTACATCTCACTGCCGATTTTATTATTGCTCTTTCCTATTATCTCATTCCTCTGATGTTGGTGTATTTTATTCGCCAACGTCACGACGTGCCGTTTAAAGGTTTATTTATCTTATTTGGGGCGTTTATTGTCACTTGTGGTACCACACATCTCATGGCCATTTGGACGCTCTGGCATCCTGTCTATTGGCTCTCTGGGGCGATCAAAGGCATAACCGCTCTAGTTTCTTTTTACACCACCCTTGAACTTTTTCCAATTATCCCACAAGCCTTAGCATTAGCCAGTCCCAGTCAACTCCAGCAGCTTAACCAAGATTTAGAACAACAAATTCGCGATCGCCGCACTGCCGAAATGCAAGTTCGCCAACTCAATCAAAATTTAGAAAAGAGAGTGGAAGAAAGAACGCAAACTCTCAAACAAGCGAATCAAAAACTAGAAAGAGAAATTGAAGAGCGCAATATTCTCACAGAAAAGCTATTGTTTTCAGAGACTTATATTCGTTCGATTCTCGAAGCCATCACCGATATTATCCTCATCCTCGACGAAAGATGCCAAGTGATTGAGATTCCTCCTACTCGTTCGGTATTGGCGGCGGAAGCTGACGAGAAACCCTTAATCGATCGCACGATCGAACACCTTCTCCATGGCGATCGCGTGGATGAATATCGAGAGCGAGTGCAATGGGTTCTCACTAATCAGGAGCCACTCGTTGTTGATTATCGCCTTGGAGAACAATGGTTTTCTGCCAGCATTGCGCCGCTTTCTCGAGGGCAAGCGATCTGGATCGCTCGAGATATCACTCCCCGTAAGCGCATGGAATCTGCTCTGTACCAGAATGAAGCACGCAATCGCGGTATTATTTCCGCTATTCCCGATTTAATGCTGCGAATCGATCGCAATGGCTACTATCTCGATCATATTCCCGCCCAATATACTCCCGAACTCTTATGTTCCGATCGCCTTGGCAAACATATTTCTGAAGTGCTACCGACGGAGTTAATTGCCGTACAAATGCACGCCATTGCCCAAGCCTTCGCCACCCAAGAATTGCAAGTATACGAACAGCAAGTTTACGTAGGCGATCGACGCTACGATCAAGAAGTACGAATTGCTCAGAGTGGGGAAAATGAAGTTCTTTTAATTATTCGCGATATCAGCGAACAAAAACAAGCCGAGATCGCTCTCTTCGAGCAAATGCGCCTTGCTGCTTTGGATGCAGAGATTGGTATTGCCCTCACCAAAAATCAGGATTTAAAGGATACCCTTGAATGTTGCGCCCTTGGTTTAGTCCGCAATCTCAATACGGCGTTAACTTGTATCTGGACGATCGAACAAGATAAGCTCAAACGGCAAGCGATCGCAGGAGAAACAAACATTAGTGAAGAATGCGATCGCGCTCTTGAGGAGAAATTAAATCTCGATCGCGTGCTTGCTCAACGGCAACCTTATATTAATAATACTTTAAGCGATGATGATGAGATTTGCTGTCCCAATTGGGTGCACAAGTATCGATTTAAAGCGATCGCAATTTATCCGCTCTTCGTTGATGAAAAAGCGATCGGGATTTTGTTGTTGTGCGATCGCGCAGATTTTTCCGATACGATTCTCCACGCTTTAACTTCCGTTGCTAACGGGATCGCTTTAGGCATTAACCGTCACTTAGTCAATATTGCCCTACAACAAGCCAAAGAAGCCGCCGAAGCAGCTAATTTAGCCAAAAGCCAGTTTCTCTCTACCATGAGTCACGAGTTACGAACTCCTCTCAATGCAATTCTCGGCTTTTCACAGCTTTTGCATCAGGATGCAACACTGCAAAAGGAGCAACGGAAGTTTATCGGTATTATCGAACACAGTGGAGAGCATCTCTTAAGTTTAATTAATGATGTTCTTTCTATGTCTAAAATCGAAGCCGGAAAAGTCTTCCTTGAAGAGAGAGCTTTTAGTCTCGATCGCCTTTTAGACAATCTCTACAGTATGTTTCAATTGCAAACTCAAACTCAAGGAATTCATTTATCCTTCGATCGCTCTCCAGACTTACCTTCTCTACTGATTGGCGATGAAAGCAAGTTACGTCAAATACTGATTAATTTATTAAGCAATGCGATTAAATTTACCCAAAAAGGCAATATTAATCTACAAGTCAGTTACCTATCACCCTTTACCCGTCACCCGTCACCCGTCACCAGCACTAAAATTTACTTTGAAGTGAGAGATACGGGATCGGGAATCTCTCCAGAAGAAATGCCGCATATTTTTGCAGCCTTCATGCAAAGTGAAAGCGGACGAAAATCCGGACAGGGAACGGGTTTGGGTCTGGCATTAACTCGTGAATTTGTTGAGTTAATGGAGGGAGAAATTACAGTTCGCAGTCACGGCTATATTTTTTCGCCAACTTCTCAACACTTTGGGCAATCCGATCCGATAGATTCTGAAGTTGTCGGGGCAATATTTTCTTTGGTTATTCCTTTTCAAATCGCCGAACAATCTGACAAAATTGAAGCCCAAAAACCGATCGCGATCGCTGCAAATCAACCTCTTTATCGCATTTTAATTGCCGACGATCTCCGCCAAAATCGCTTATTGTTGCGATCGATTCTTGCGCCTTTCGGGTTTGAAATTGCCGAAGCCGAGAATGGAGAGGCCGCGATCGCACTTTGGGAGCGATGGCAACCTCACTTAATCTTAATGGATGCGATTATGCCGATCGTGACAGGTGAGGAAGCAACACGGCAAATTCGCTTAAAAGAAAGAACAGGAATGAGAAAAAAATCTACTTCGATCGTGGCGTTAACTGCAAGCGCTTTCGATCGCGATCGCGAACAAATGCTAGAGGCGGGGTGCAATGACTTTCTAAGCAAACCTTTCCCAGCGAAAATACTTTTAGAAAAAATTGGCGGTCTTTTAGGAATTCGCTATCTTTACGAGACTCCTGTTGTAGAAACTGTCCCATCAGTCTCAAAATTTCCGGGCGATCTGGCTTTAGATATTCTCGCAACCATGCCTCGATCGTGGCTTGAGGCATTCTATCAAGTTGCGTCAGTTGCTGACGAGGAAGGAATGCAGCAACTCATTGCAGAGATTCCCCCAGAGAAGGCTGATTTAGCGCGATCGCTCGCCGCACTACTCGATGACTTTCGCGTCGATTTAATTTTCGAGTCTGTCAAGTCACTGGTCAATAAAATTCCGTGATATCTCGGACTTATCTATAATATTGCGAGATGGCGAAGCGCTTAGCGGTAGGAGGATGTCAAAATTAAGAGAGAAGAAAAGAGAAATCAACCTTAGTTTATTCATCATCCATGTCCGATTCATTTAAAGCCGATATTCTCCTAGTTGACGATAAACCCGATAATCTACGCCTTCTCGATACGATGCTGACACAAAAAGGTTATAAAGTTCGCAAGGTCACAACTGGAAAAATGGCACTACAGGTTGCTGAAAGCGCTCGACCCGATTTGATTTTACTGGATGTCGCGATGCCAGACATCGATGGCTATCAGGTTTGTCAGTATCTGAAGGCCGATCCCGTCACGGTAGAAATTCCCATCATTTTCTTGAGTGCTTTGAATCTTGCGTTTAATAAAGTCCGGGCGTTTGAAGTGGGTGGAGTTGACTATATTACTAAACCTTTTCATCTCTCCGAAGTGCAAGCGCGAATTGACAATCAATTAAAACTGCGATCGCTCACGCGAGAATTGCAAGAAAAAAATACCCAACTGGCAGCAGTCAACCGCAAATTACAAGAGTTGGTGAATATTGATGGTCTGACTGAAGTGGCCAACCGCCGTTATTTCGACCTTCGTTTGCAACTAGAATGGCGCAGGCTCTGTCGAGAAGAAAAGTATCTCTCCCTGATTATGTGCGATCTTGATGCCTTCAAAACCTATAATGATACCTATGGACATCAAGCTGGCGATCGCTGTTTGCAGCAAGTTGCTCGAGGGATCGCAGCGCAACTCAAGCGACCTTACGATCTTGTTGCGCGTTATGGAGGAGAAGAATTTATTGTTATTTTACCCAATACCGATCGCCAAGGCGGTCTCGCTGTTGCAGAAGCTATTCGCCATACCGTACAAACCTTAAAAATCCCTCACGATCGAAACGTTGGCGGCGGGATGGTTACGTTAAGTTTAGGGGTAGCGTGCCTCATGCCTACCCAAGAAAATTCCCCGGAAGAAGCGATCGCCTTAGCTGATAAAGCCCTTTATCAAGCAAAAGAACAAGGTAGAAATTGCGTCTGTTTTCAGGGCGATCGAGAAACAATAACCAATAACCAATAACCAATAACCAATAACCAATAACCCATTACATTGCTCCCCTTCTGCGTCTTCCCCGACGACTGGTAGAAACGTCATATTCTAAAGCCGTCCCGATCGCGAACAAAACCCCTGCAAAAACAAAAAATACTTCCATCAAACCCCCGCTTTCATACTGTCCGGGTAAAGCGGCGACATATTTTAACCACATATCTGCAATATATTTAGAAAGTACCGCCGCCGCAATCATGCGCCAAGACTGGGAAAAACGCCCTCCCCAAAATGCGAGTAATAACGTGGAGGCTACGATCATGAGCGCAACATCAGCCACCGCATAAAATAAGTTGATCGGTTTAGCAAAGACACCTAAAAAGCGATCGGTAGCGACAATAAATCCTGGCAGTCCTTCATAGGGATTATCTTCTTCAATTTCCACCTGTTCGATCGCCGCTCCGGTTCCCACACCTTCAATTTCTGTATCATCCTCAGCCGTTGCTGCATTCAACCATAAAGCAAAAGCAATACCCAAGATAGCAACAATAGCAATAACTCCCCATTGTTTGAATTCGAGATTCAAACGTCTCGGTAAAACTGCTAAAATCATCCCCCAACCGACAAAAATGGTAAAGGCAACATAAAACAAATCCGCAGGAGAAATTTCGGGATCTAAGCCGAAATAGAGTTCCCAAATTCCGAATAAGAAATTGGCGAGAAAATAGGACCCCAGTCCCAAACCAATAAAAAACCAAACTTCTCGTCCGCTAGCAATTTGAGGGCTTTTCCAATTGCGATAGCACAACCATGCAGCCACGCCATAAGGAAAGGTTTCGAGGATATAAGTTCCCAATTGATACCACAGGGGGCTATCTTCCCCCGGAAGCGTAATGCTAAAGGAAAGAAAAAAGAAAACTGTGACTGCGGACCAAGCCAGTCCGACAAAAACAATATTCTGCCCGGTGAGTAAATTGGTTAGTGTGGCGAATCGATTTGCAGGCTTACTCATTTCAATTATCAATGAACAATTCTCAATGGGAAACTTATTTCAATTATCAATGAACAATGAACAATTATCAATGGGAAGAGAAAATTGAGGGAGCGGGGGATTATTGTTGCTCTTGGAGTTGTTGAATGATTTTATCGAGTTTGGCTTGATGTTCGCATTTGAATCCTTTTTTGAGCCATGTTTGCATATTTACTGATTTTAAAGGCTGGATGCGATCGCATTGTGGACTCGGTAAAAAAAGACCCGCGATCGCCCAAACCCCACTACGGGTGACATCGAGAATCGTTTTGAGTAAAAATTCGCGATTTCCAGGCACGCCGGTTTCTTTAGCAATATCTAACTCTACCCAAATGTTGCGAACCCCCAGATGGATGCGTGCCATCCACAGCGCTCGGGGAAGATGAGTTTTGGAGGTAATGAGTTTAATATGTTGGACTCCCCATGCTTTTAAAATCGGGGTGGCGTAGTAAAAATTGTCAAACGTATTTTTCGCGCATTTCTCTAAACAAACGCTGTCCATTGACGCATTGGCGCGATCGAAAATCAACCAAATACAAGGATCTCGAGAACCGTTGGAAATTAAAATTTTAGCATCGGGATAATCTTGGCTCAGTTCTGCAGCATAGATTTCGCGGCGAATGCTTCCCCCCAAAACCAAAAACGCATCAATTGGGTGAGATGCGGCATTCAATAAATGCGAAGCTAAAACAAGCACCCAAAGGAGGAATAGTCCCAAGAAGATTTGCCCGAGCCGCTTGAGCCATTTCCAAGGTTTCATAAGCGATCGCGATAAATATTGGTTAAGAGATGGGATCGTGGACGGTGACTAATTTGGTGCCGTCGGGAAAGGTGGCTTCGACTTGGACTTCGGGAAGCATTTCTGAGATACCGTCCATCACGTCATCGCGACGGAGTAAGGTTCTGCCGTATTCCATCAGTTCGGCGACGGTGCGCCCTTCTCGGGCACCTTCGAGAATGGCAGCAGAAAGATAAGCGACGGACTCGGGATAATTGAGTTTGAGTCCTTTCTCTTTGCGTCGTTCGGCTAGGAGGGCTGCAGTAAAAATTAAAAGTTTATCTTTCTCTTGAGGAGTGAGTTGCATTATCAATAAACAATGAACAATTATCAACTATTGACCTCAATTATCAACGATCGATCGTCAACTATCAACTTTTAATGGCAGTTCGATCGCAAATTCGGTTCCCTTTCCCAATTGCGAATGACAGGAGAGATTCCCTTGATGCTTTTGGGTGACGATCTGATAGCTGACGGTGAGCCCCAAACCCGTTCCTTGGCCGATCGCTTTGGTGGTAAAGAAGGGGTCAAAAATTTTATCGGCGATCGCTTCTTCGATCCCCTCACCATTATCAATAATCTGAATTTTAACGATTTTTTGGCAGGGGTCGAAGCTGGTTTTGAGGTGAATTTCGGGAGTCCATTGCCCTTCTCGCGGACGTTGGCGCGGAAGTTCTAGGGCATCGATCGCATTACTCAGTAAGTTTAAAAAAACTTGGTTTAATTGTCCGGCATAACAGTGAACCTCGGGGATTTCCCCATATTCTTTCACCATCGCGATCTCTTGTTTGCCCGGTTTCCCGTGTAAGCGGTGGCGCACAATACTGAGTGCTCCGTCTAAACCCCGATGAATATTGACGGCTTTATATTCTGACTCATCCAAGCGGGAGAAATTGCGTAAATCGAGGACAATGGTACGAATGCGATCGGAACCTTGACGCATGGAGCGGAGGATTTTCACAAAATCCTGAAAGAGAAACTCTAGATTTATATCTTCGCGTCGAGCAGCAATTTCGGCAACGGGTTGGGGATAATGTTTTTGGTAGAGTGCCAGCAAATCCTGCAATTCTTGTAAGTAGGCATCGGCATGGGGAATATTGCCATAGATAAAACTGATGGGATTGTTGATTTCGTGGGCGATCCCGGCGATCATTTTGCCGAGGCTGGACATTTTTTCGGCCACGAGATGGCTTTGAGTCGCGGATAGATCTTGTAGGGCTTTTTCTAATCGTTGCACGTGGTCTTGAATTTGTGTTTCTCTCTCCTCCAGTTGTGCGGCCATGAGATTAAAACGATGTGAAAGTTTGCCGATCTCGTCATCCGAGGAAATACGAAGGCGCGTTGTCAGTTTTCCCGAACCGACTTTTTCCGTGGCACTGATGAGACTATTAATTCGATAGGTAATGAGGCGGGCGATCGCGTGACCGACAATCATAGAAACGATCGCGCCGATGCCGCAAAAAATCCCCAAAATACTCCAGACTCGCTGTTGAGCTTTTTGTAAAGGCGCGAGGGGTTGAAACAATACTAAACTCAGTTGAGTCTCGGCTAAATTGGAAAGAACGACAGTTTCGGCAATGTAAGCTTTAGAGCCGATCGCAATGCGGGCTATTTGCCCGACGGGGGGCGGTTGCCAAGGATAATGATGCACTTCCGCTAAATTACTGGCAATGAGGCGATCGCCATGAAAGGCCGCAATATTTACTCCTTCGATCCCTCGGGCGATTTCACTCAACAAAAGATCGTCAATAATGCGACCGACTAAAACGCCTCCTTCGCTTCCTTCTCTCGATCTGATCGGAGCCATTCCCAGTAATAGGGCAAAATCGCGAATTTTTGCAGTTTTGGGAAACTCTACACTCTCGAGGGTTGAGAGGGCAACACCATTGAGAACTTGAGAAATGGCGATTTCGTCGCCGAGTTTTGCCTCTAATAGATTGGATTGTCGCAGATCGGCGAGGAACTGACCTTGGCGATCGACGATGGCGATGCGATCGAGGTTAAAGCTAATTCTCAAAGGTAATAAAATACGCCGTAGGGTGACGAGATCCCCTTTTTGTATGGCATGAGTCAAGCGTTCGCGATCGGCCAGCAACTGGGCATTGAGACGGAGTTGCTGGCGTTCTTGCTCAAATTCCCGCAAAATGACTGCAGCGAAGGCGCTTGCTTCTCGATAGGCTCTCCGTTCTAAAGTTCGATTGACATAATAACCCATACTGAGAGTCGCTCCCGTCCAGACTGCAATAAAAATAGAGACGAAGGGAAGAATAATTTTTCCTCGCAGGGACAGGTTTTTGTATATTTTAGTCAACGAATTTCTCTTATTTTTTTGTTCCAAAAAACGTTTATTAAACGTGAGATTATTAGCCATTAGTTTCGATCGATCGCGATCCTCCTCTACAAATTTGGCAATTTCTCTATAACTTGGATTGTACAAAAAACTTGTGAAAAACTTGTGAAGGTTATCCATTAAAAAAACTTGTGAAAAACTTGTGAAAGTTATCCACCTATGGGGTCTACCGAACTTAGTATGTAAAACTAAGTTGAGAAAAGGGCATCCAACC
>NZ_JCAMRX010000047.1:0-50155 GCF_059821285.1 Spirulina sp. LEGE 11439 | reverse complement strand
ACCACAAGTTTGATGCTTTTCTTGACTCTCTCCAATTTTTGTCCTGTACTTAGCTCGTCAAGATATAAATACCGATCGCATTAATTCCCATGAAGCAATAAACTTTAACAGTCTTGAAGGCTCGATCACGACAGGCAATCTAATAACGCAAGAATCCGTTACTCTCATTGGAAATGCTATTACTACAGGCGATATTGATGCCGAACAAAATATTCATTTAACCAGTCGTATCGGCGATCTTTTTACTGGAGATATGACTACCCCAGCCAATGTCACCCTGACTAGCCAAAATGCAAGCATTGCAACAGGAGTAATTGATACTTCGACATCGACACATGCAGGCAATATCACCTTGAAAGCGAACGATGATATTTCTGTTTCTTCCATCGACGCTCAAAGTGAGGATAATACAGGCGGAAATGTTACAATTACAACACCTCAATTTTTCCGAGCTACAGACACTTTTACCGATCGCAACGGACAGAATGCCAGTATCTCCGTTGCAGGCTCAATGCAAGGAGGAGAAGTTACTATTTACCACGGTGGAAACGGTGAAATTCCCTTTATTGTTGGCGATGCTGCCATCAATGGCACTGCTGGAGAAATTACGAGAGGAAATGACGTGACAGAACGCAGTATTGAGACCTATCAAGAATATCCCTACACCCACAAACAAGACCAAGATCGCCTGCAAATCATTTCCGTTCCCAATCCTCAAATTCCTGCTCAACCCCAACCTACTCCTCAAACCACACTACAACAGCCCGCACCTTTATCTCCCGATCTTGACGAACTCGAAACAGGAGATAATCCGATTGAAAATCTTGCCTATCTCATTGGCGATCTCCTCAGCGCCGAAACAAGCATTACCACCGACGAAACCGGAGATTATGCTTTTGAGTGGCAAACCACCGATCCCAGTACGGGGGAACAAGTGCTGCTTTCTCTTGATGTCGATAACCCCTACAACGAAACCGAAAATCCAGAAATCCTCAACCCGATCGCGATCGCCGATACCATCTTACCTTCTCTTAACTCCCTAACTTCTCTCAACCTTAATGCCAACCCCGACCAGATTGTTAGCGATATCGAACAACTTCTCGAGACAGAATACGAAACCCACTTCGACGACAATCTCACAGATAAAAAAATTACGGCTCAAAGCATCCGCGACACCCTAAAAACAATTGAAGCCGAAACCGGAACGCGAGCCGTTATTGTCTATGCTCTCCCTTTTCCCGATGCCTTGCAACTCGTTCTCGTGCGTCCCGAAGGTATTCCCCTCGTCACCTCTGTATCGGATGCAAACAGCGCAAAATTATTCCATCAACTCGAATCTCTGCAAAACTATTTACTTAATCCGTCTAACAATGGTTATCGGGTTCATGCAAAAAAACTCTACCAATGGTTGATTGCCCCCATCGAACAAGAACTCCAAGATTTAGACATCGATACTCTAATCTTCTCAATGGGAGCCGGACTGCGATCGCTTCCCCTCGCCGCACTTCACGACGGGGAACAATTCCTCGTAGAAAAATACAGCCTTGGCACCATCCCCAGTGTCACCCTCACCGATACTCGCTATCAATCCGTCCGCGATGCGCGAATATTGGGTATGGGTGCGGAAAAATTTTTCAACAATCGCAATTTACCCGCAGTTCCTATCGAACTAGCAACTATAGTAGATCTTCCGTGGCAGGGAGAGACCTTTCTCAACGAAGAATTTACCCTTGAAAATCTCCGCTACCAGCGCAATCAATCCCGCTATGATATCGTTCATCTCGCCACTCATGCTTCCTTCAAACGGGGTTATAACCAAGGGGAGTATAAACCTTTTATCCAATTTTGGGACGAGAAAATTGATTTGGATAAAATGCGAGAGGCAGGATGGTACGATGACGCTACTGTAGAACTCTTGGTATTGAGTGCCTGTGAAACTGCCCTCGGCGATCGCCGTTCCGAAATGGGTTTTGCCGGGTTAGCAGTGCGATCGGGCGTTAAATCCACCCTCGCCAGCTTGTGGCAAATTAACGATTTTGTCACCCTCCCCGCGATCGCAGAATTTTACAACCAACTGGCTCGCGAAGATGTCACTATCAAAGCTGAAGCCCTCCGACAGTCCCAAATTGCCCTGTTAAGCGGACGAGTGCGCGTTGAGTCCGGTCAAATTGTCGGTTTGAGTCAACCTATTCCCCTCCCCCCAGAACTGCACCACTGGGAAGGTCGAGATTTAAGCCATCCTTATTTTTGGGCGGGATACACCGCGATCGGCAGTCCTTGGTAAATTTGCCCCCCTACCCCCAAATTTGGGGGCGATCAAAATAAAAGTCCCCCGAAATCGGGGGATTTAGGGGGCAATCTCAAAACTTTGTAACGAAATATTAAGAGTCAAAAAAAGTTGCGAAAAACTTTCTCGGATTTCTCGATAGGTAGATAGCCGGTCAGAAAAGTCTACCAAGAGGAAAGAACAATGCAAGTTGCTATTCGCGATCGCCACTCCCATCATCTCGCCAATGTCAAGACAGATATCGTTTTCATCGATCGCAATGTCAAAGATTGCTCGCACTTAATCGCCAATGTTGCGGAAGGGACGAGTGCGATCGCCTTAGACGATCGAGGAGATGCGATCGCGCAAATTAGCCGCGTATTGAAAGAGAATCAAGAGAAAGCGATCGTGCATCTGGTTTCCCACGGTTCTCCGGGTTGCTTGTATTTGGGAAAAACCGAACTCAGTCTCGATACCTTGGATCGCTACGCCAGTCAGTTACGAGAGTGGTCTGAATGTGCGTCTGCACTCATTCTCTACGGCTGTAATGTGGCGGCGGGAGATGCGGGAGAGGAGTTCGTGACGCGACTGCACCAACTGACGGGAATCGATATTGCAGCCTCTACTCAGCGTACCGGAAATGCAGCTTTGGGAGGGAATTGGGAATTTGAGGTCAAAACCGGAGAATTTGAGTTTGCTTTGGCCTTTCCCGAAACAGTTCAGAAAACCTATAGCAGCGTATTGAAAGAGCATTTAGTGGGTTCGGAAGAAGACCTGAGAAAAGCGATTGAAGATGCTAATAATAATCACGAAGAAGATAAAATTATCTTAACAAACAGTATTTTCTTTTCTCCCAGTGGTGGCGGATTGTCGTTCGCATTACCAACGATCGCCAGTTTAGACGGTTTGGCCATTTCTTTTGTTGGGAACAATCACACTATTACTGGAAGCGGTCAAACAGTATTTCGCGTGGATGGGGGAGATAGTGGGTTAATCAGTTTCTTAGATTTGAATATCACTGGAGGGACGGCGCAAGGTGGCGATGGAAAACTCGGCGGTGGTGGCGGTGGTGGCCTCGGCGGGGGTTTATTTATTAACAGTGGGAGTGTTTTGCTGGATGGGGTGAATTTTTTAAATAATTCTGCGATCGGTGGGAATGGAATTCTGGAAACGAAAACAGAAACATTTAAGATTTTCGGTAAAACTTTCCCTATAACTATAACTATGGCTGCAAATGGTGGTTCTGGTGGTGGCAAAGGAGATGACGGTTATAACGGTACAGATGCAGGTATTGGGGGTTTGAGTAGTTTTGGAACAAATGGAGGTACTGGTGGTAAAGCAGGTGCAGGTGGTGGTGGTGGTTTCTTGAATTGGGGTAGCGATAACGGTGGACCTGGTGGTCATGGTGAATTTGGTGAATTTGGTGCTGGCGGTGGCGGCGGTGGCGGTGCAGGTGGCGGCGCTGGTGGTGAAAATGGGGGTTACGGAGGTAATGGAGGTGATGGCGGTTTTGGCGGCGGTGGTGGTGCTGGCGGTGGCGGCGGCGGTGGTGGTGATGGTTATTTTAGTGATGGTCGCGGACGACCCGGTGGGACTGGTGGTCAAGGCGGTGAATTTGCTGGTAATGGGGGTAATGGTGCTGGCGGTCACAAGGGTGGAAGCGGTGGAAATGGCGGTCAAGGTGGCGGCGGTGCTGGTTTAGGTGGCGGTATCTTTGTCAACTCGGGTGCGAGTTTGGCCTTGATCGATACGACTTTTACTGGAAACTCTGCAACGGGGGGAACGGGTTTTGAGGATGGTCAAGGGGTTGGCGGTGCATTGTTCATTCGCGATGGTGCGACGGTTGCGGGTAAAGGATTGAATTTCACCGATAACACTGCTTCTGACTCCAATAATGATGTGTATGGAGTCCTCAACGATCTGATCGATCCCACTATTACCATTACTTCCAACTCAACTGTAAATGAAGGAGGAATTGCAACCTTCAACTTTACGCTTTCCAATGTTTTCCCCCTCGATCTGCTAGTGAAATATGCGTTGGAAGGATCGGCGATAGAGGGACAAGACTATAATTCGCCTTCAGGATCGGTTCTCATCAAAGCAGGAAGTACCAGTGGCGTTCTCAATCTCGACATTCTAGACGATAAATACTTTGACCCCAATGAAACCCTCAGTCTGAAGTTACAAGGGGGAAAAAATTATGAGCTGGGATCGTCCAATAATGCAACCGTTACCATTACTGATAACGAACCTTTAGTTAGTATTGCGGCGGGAGATGCACCCATTGAAGGGGGAAGCGATGGTAATTTTGTCGTCACCCTCAGCAACCCCGCACCTACTGGTGGAGTCCTCGTCAGCTATACCGTGGGAGGAACTGCAACTCCGGGTAAAGACTACAAAACCCTCACTCCTGCAAATCTCCTCATTGCAGAAGGACAAACCAGCGCAACCATCGATATTTCTACCTTTGACGACCTCGATCTCGACCCCGGCGAAACGGTACAACTTACCCTTGTCGATCCCGTTGATGGGTTGGGATATGGAGTCGATGGAAACAGTAAAACGGCGACTGTAACCATTGAGGATAACGAAAAACCCCCCGAAGTTAGCATCAAAGCGGTTCAAAATACGATCGCAGAAAATGGTTTCGGTCAGTGGGAAGTCCGCCTGCAAAACCCCGCACCTGTTTCTGGCGTTGTCGTTTACTACCAAGTAGACGGAAGTGCGACTCAAGGGGATGATTATGAAGGACTGACCCAAAGCGTTTTCATTCGTCCGGGAGATACCAAGGCGTTTATCAATATTAGTGCCTTGGAGGATTTTCGCGCAGAAGGAAGCGAAACCGTGCAAATTACCCTCGAAGATGGGAACGATTATGACTTGGGAAGCGAGATATCTGCAACTATTGCGATCGCCGATAACGACCAAGCAGGACTGATTTTCTCTTCTCCTACAGGTGCAACCAGCGAAAATGGAGGACAGATCGAAGTTGCGATCGCTTTAACCAGTCAACCTCTCTCGGATGTCACAGTTAATCTCTCCAGTTCCGATATCGGGGAAGGGACGCTTTCAACTTCCATCTTGACCTTTAATAGCAGCAATTGGAATATTCCGCAAACGATGACGGTGACGGGAGTTGATGATGGGGAAACAGACGGAAATCAATCTTTCTCGATCCAAGCAACTCTCACCAGTAGCGACTCCCAATATAATAATCTCTCTGCAACTAGCGCCGATATTACCAATCTTGATAACGACAGCGCTAATCTTCTCATTACTCAGAGCAACGGTAGCACGAATATCGTCGAAGGGGGAACGGGAGACAGCTATCAACTCGCATTGACCACCAAACCCACAGATAATGTCACCGTCACCCTTTCTCCCGATGGTCAGATCGATCTCGGTGCGGGTGCGGGTCAAGCTGTCACCCTGACTTTTACTCCCGATAACTATAATGTGGCGCAAACTGTACAAGTCGGTGCTGTTGATGATGCGATCGCAGAAGGACTTCATACCAGTCTCATTACCCACAGTATCAGCAGTCAGGACGCAGCTTACACCGCAGTCAATCCCAGTGGAGTCAATGTTAACATTACCGACAACGATCGCCCCACAGTAACGGTAGCAGGTGGGGGGAATGGTAGCGAACAGAGTGGCATTCCGGGATTATTCAAGATTAGTTTGAGCGATCGCGCACCCACGGGAGGATTAGAAATTCGCTATTCTGTGGACGGAAGTGCGGAAGCAGGAACGGACTATGCAGCTTTACCGGGTCGCATTTTCATCCCCGAGGGAGAATACGGTGCCAATGTCTTTATTAGTCCCATTAACGACCAAATTGACGAAACACCGGAAACGATTCAACTCACCCTCGATACCGATAATAACTATCAAATTGGCACTGCAAATACCGCCAGTGTAACCATTAGCGATGATGATGTTGCAGGAGTCCGTATCATTGAATATGGAACGCAAACCAATGTTGTAGAAGCAGGTGCGACAGATAGTTATGAAATCTATTTAACCAGTCAACCCACTTCTCCTGTTACGATCCAGCTCAACACCGATAGCACGCAAATTTCTTCTCTCTCTTCTCTGACCTTTACTGCTGATAATTGGCAAACCGCACAAGTTGTTAATGTCAGTGCGATCGACGATTTAATTGCGGAAGGAACTCACGGTACAACGATTTCCCACACCGTCACCAGTAACGATGCCAACTATCAAAATATTAACGTTGGTTCGGTGACAGTTAATATTGAAGATCCCTTACTCAACGGTCAAGAAATTGCCAACGGTTTAGCTACCTTGTTCGAGCATATCCAACAAACTATCGACGAAAAATATCTTTCCAAAGAGTTGTATATTGTCGGTTCTGTGAAAGAAGCTGCACCTTCAGTTGCCAAAACGATTAACGGTTTCCAAGATAGCTTAATCAATCGCATTAAAGCGGCTGGAAATCTCAGTGCAGACCAATTACAGAAAGCCATTCAAGATGCGCTCGATCCTTTCTTCTCAGATGTCACTGTTGAGAAAAATGTGGGTTTGGAAGAGTCTACATTCTTGGTGAAATTGAGCAAAGATGGCGAACTATTCGATCCCAATGTCTCGGAAGATTGGGGATTACCTGCACTTGGATTAAAACTCAACGGTCAAGCAGAATCGGATTATGGCTATAATTTGGATATCGGTTTGGGTTATCATAAGGAACATGGATTCTTTATCGATACAGAAAAAACTGCTCTTAGTGCTAACTTAGATATTGGCTTGGGAGATGATTTTGCAGCGCAGGGAACGTTAGGATTTTTACAATTAGATGTTGTCAACGATTCCGATAATTCTACCTTCGCAAAAGCCGATCTTGATATCGATCTCAAAGATATTGGCGGAGATAATGATGGAGATGGCGATCGCTTAACGTATTCCGAGTTAATGAGTGATTTTAGTCTCGGCGATCTATTCGATACCACCTATTCAGCCGATGCGAATTTGGGTTTAAAAGCGCAAACCACAATTGCAGGAGATTTAGCCTTTCCTTCCTTCTCATTCGATCTCGCAGGAGACCTCGAATATGCGAATGACAAGAAATTCGATGCCAATATTGCCTTCAATAATCTCGAACTCGATTTAGGTTCATTTATCAGTGATTTTTCACGACCTGTCATTGAAAAGATTGATAAAATCATCGATCCATTTCGACCTGTTATCGAACTGCTCAATAAAGATACGAAACTGCTCAGTAAACTCGGAATTCACAAGCCATTTGATGCCAACAACGATGGAAAAGTTTCAGTCTTAGAACTGATTGCCAAACTATCGGGAACAGATATTGATATGGGCTTCATCGATACAACATTTCAGATTCTCGATCTTGTCGATATGCTCAATGAAATTCCCGATGATGGTGAATCCATAAAAATTGATTTAGGCTCGTACAATTTATCCGATGATTTCAATGCAGCAGATCCGACGCAAAAGGCTCAAAATGCTACTGTCGAAGCCAAAGGATTCAATCCGAATGCTTACGAACAGATCGATAAAATTGCTCAATCGGGAACGCATTCTAAAGAAAGTAATTTCTTAGAGAAATGGATCGGGGATAGCAATCTCGATATTCCTCTCTTTGACGATCTTTCTAAATGGGTCGATTTAGCATTGGGTAAAGATGTTAACTTTATAACTTATGACGTTCCGGAATTTAATCAGCGTTTTGAAATTGAGAAAACTTTCCCTATTTGGGGACCGATTAGCGGTTTACTAGAAGGGAGTTTTGAGATTCAAGCCAATCTTGATTTTGGTTTCGATACTTTTGGATTGCGGCGATTATTAAATGATGACAACCCAGCCGATAATTGGCACTTGGCTTTAGATGGATTTTATGTTAGCGATCGAGCCAATCCTGACGGAACTGGAGAAGATGTTAACGAACTCCTTGCGAAAGCAGAAATTGCTGTAGGTGCAGGACTCGATGTATATGTTGCTTCTGGCTATGTTAAAGGAGGACTAGAAGGAATTGTTGGGATCGACTTAGTAGACGAAGGAGAAATTAATGGTAGTGATGATGGTAAAATTCGTGCCAGTGAAATTGATGCGCGTTTTGATGATAATATTTGGGACTTATTCCAAATTGAAGGCGCGTTGAATGCTTTCTTAGGTGCAAAAATAAAAGCCTTTGGAAGCACAGTTTATAACAAAAATTTTGCAACTTTTCCCTTAGCTAACTTTAGCTTAGGACCCAAAGGAAATTATGGTGGTTCTGTATTTGATGGCGCGATCGCATCAGGAACGGTTTTCCTCGATGCCAACTTCAATGGTGTCCTCGATGCCAACGAACCTTCCAGTTTCACTAACTTTGATGGCAGTTTCGATATCAATATTCCTATGGCACAATTCGACCTTAATGGCAATAGTCAAATTGATGCCAATGAAGGTCAAATTGTCGTTCTCGGCGGTGTCGATACTTCCACTTTCCTCGAACTAGAAACCCCTCTCAGTGCGACAGGGGGTGCGAGCATTATTACCCCATTAACAACCCTTGCAGCCGCATTATTCCACCAAGGAAATAGCGTTGAAGACTCCCAGACTAAAGTTAAAACAGCTTTGGGATTATCCGCCAATATCGACCTGAATCATTTCGATCCCTTCCAAGCGATGGCAAAAAATAACCGAACGGGATTGAGTATTTTTGCCCAACAAGTTCAAGTTCAGAACATCATCATTCAAGCGACAAAATTGATTCAAGGTGCGACAGATTTAGAAACAGGGGAAATTGCCACGACCATTATTGACGCGATCGCGAATCAAATTAACCGAGGAACTTTAGACCTCAGTAACGCCCAAGATCAAGCTGCTATTCTCAACGAAATTATTACCAGCTTTGGACAGAATCAATTACAATCTTTAACGGACAATCTCGCCGAAATTATTGCCAAAGGGAACGCACAAATCAATGCGATCGCAACCGATCTGAATCTCTCTCTGACAGAAGCGGAAGAGAAAATTGTTGAAATTCAAACTGTAATTCAAGGAGAAACAGCCGCAACCTTCCAAAAAATCGGTAGTGGGGAAACAACTCTAATTTTACTTGGCGATCGCTTGGCAACGAACGAGGATACACCCCTCTCTATCTCCGTCCAAGACTTACTCGCCAACGATCTCGATCTCAACAGTCAAAATCTCAAAATCACTGGCGTTCGCAATGCCACTAATGGCACAGTAGAATTGCATGGAGATGAAATTATCTTCACCCCCGATCGCGACTACTTCAGCTTCGATTTTGATACCTTTAATACCAATCCTGAATTTTTCAGCAATAAACCCGAACTCTTCCAACCTGCAACCTTTGAATATGAGGTTGCAAACAGCAATGGAGAGACGAATACGGCTACCGTCACTCTATTCGTTAAACCTATCAACGATGCACCGGAAGCAATGGACGATTTCTTCACCATTGATGAAGATACTTCCCTCAATATTTTGGTAACAGACCTCCTTGCTAATGACAGCGATCGCGATGGTAATCTTCTGAATATTGATGGCTTTGATAATGCCGTTAATGGTAAAATTGAGCAAGATAATGCTGGTAATTTCCGCTTTACTCCCGATGAGAACTTCTTTGGTGAAGCCAGTTTTGACTACATGGTTAGCGATGGTCAAGGCGAAACGAGTACCGCAACAGTAAAAATTAATGTTAATTCTGTTGACGATCCGCTCAATCCAATTGAAGGGACGCGAGGACGCGATCGCTTAACCGGAACTTCCCAAGAAGATATCATTACAGGTCATCAAGGAGGCGATATTCTCACTGGTGGAAAAGGAGCAGATCTGTTTGTTTATAACAGCCCTCGGGATGCCGGAGATATCATTACAGATTTTGAAGTCGGTCAAGATCGATTGGTCTTTACTGAACTCCTCTCTCGCTTCAACTATCAAGGATCGGATCCGATTGCTGACGGCTATATTCGTTTCGGCGATCGCGGACAAGATAGCGTCGTACAAATTGACTCTGATGGTTTGACGGGTGCGATGAATCCTCGCTCTTTCCTCACGGTAAAAGATGTTTCCAGTGCTGCTTTGGAAGATAGCAGTAACTTCATCTTCTAGAGTTTTCTAATTCATGGGAATGCAAAGTCTTGTATTCCTGCAATCCCTTATTCACTGTCTAATGACTTAGGAGAAATTCCATGAAAAATCTTGCTTTAGCTGTTGGTACTTTTGGTTTACTCAGTTTAGCGATCGCTAATCCTGCCCGTGCTTTTGGAATTGATTTTACAGACGGTTGGACGAGTTTTGGTGACGTTCAACTATCGACCGATGGGGCGGCAAAAATGTCTGCGAATGCGCTCATGGATGACGATTTGGGCTTGGGTAGCGATGCTGATTTTAACTTTTCCGGAAATGCCGCAGGAGATGCTTTTGAACTGGAGACTGTTTTAGGGCTTTCTAGCGGTGCTTTAAATCCAGATAGTGCTAACTTTATTGAAGCGACTGAAGGCTCTGGATTGGTCAAAAAATTAACCTTTACCCGAGATACTATTTTGAGTTTTGATTGGACATTTTTAACCAATGATTCAACTCTGACAGATGCGGGTTTTGATTTTGATGATTATGCTTTTCTATCTGTCGATGGCGAAATTACAACTTTAGCCAGTACAAACAGTTCAATTAGCAATCTTATCTCTTCTGATACTTCTTATAATCGTCAAGTTTCCAGAACTTACGAACAGTTATTCAAAGCTGGAACTTATCAGATTGGTTTGGGGGTTTTGGATGTGGGAGATTTTGACCTCTCCTCAGCTTTTCTTGTGGAAAATGCAGAGATCGAAGAGCGCACGGTGCCCGAACCTTCCTCTCTCTTTGGTTTGCTGGTTCTAGGAACTGTTGGGGGATTGACAGCACGACGGCGCAAAAAAGACGATCGCAATTGAGAAATAAGTTTTTTAACGCGAACGAGAGAGTGAGGTTTCGCTCTCTCTTTTGGTATGGGAAAAGCGATCGCATTCTCAAAACCGATGGCGAATATTAAAATGTACTCCATCATCTTGAGCATTCGTACCGCGATCGCTTAAATCCACCAAAGGAATGCCATAATCGAAGCGAAATTCGAGGTCGGGATGGGGCTTCCAAATCGCACCCAATCCAAAACTGGCGATAAAATTTTGGTCGGGAATGTTGTTAGGATTGCTGGCATGGTTCCAAACCCAACCCGCATCGAAAAAGGGCAAAAGTTGAAAAACGGCCTGTCCGGAATTATCTCGCTCTAAGGTGATGCGATCTTCCACCGAAACGCGAACCCCATTATCGCCATTGCGAACGTTTTGACGATAGCCTCGCACCGACTGACCGCCGCCAATGACGAACTGTTGCGAAGAAAGTAACGCTGTTGTCGAAAACTGCACGTCCGCAGACATGACGAGGATATGATTGGCATCGAGAACTTGCATCCGTTGCAACTGTCCGAGCCAATTGAGAAAACGACTATCGGGAACGGGATCGGCGTTGATGGTTGCATTGAAAATGCCCAAACCGAGGCTAAACTGCGATCGCAATCCCCACGCCCCGGTTTTATCTCGCAGCAAATAATCCTGACCGAATTTCAGAACGCTGGTAGTGGTGCGTCCTTCACTATCCGGCCCCGTCCCGAAACCAACGGGGCCGAATAAACTTTCGGTTTGCCCGGTTTGATAGGTGAAACCCAAGGAGAGGGCAAATTCTTCGCGGGTATTGCGGGTGAGAGGCTGGCGAAAGCTAATTTCGTGGACTCGGGAATCGCCGCGAATGTCCAGCACGTCGAAAGGTTCTTGTACTACGGTATTGTTCTGCAAAGCGGTTCTCACTTGCAGCGTGCCGTTACGAGGATTCAAGGGAATGGCATAATTAGCCTCAATGCTCTCAAATCCCCCTTGTGTCGTGCGCTTGTATTCGATTTCGGCGCGATCGCCAACCCCCGATAAATTCAGCGTTTTTAGCTCTAACTTTAAACGTTCCGACCCTACACTGGGAGGTGAAGTATTATCCGCACCGATTTCTCCGCCAAACGATTGCGCTTCAATAACCCTCACGATTAAAATACTGGTATCGATCGCGCTTCCTTCGGTTAAACTCGCTTCTATGTTTTCGAGTAGGGGATCGGCTCGCAATAAGCGCAATTGTTCTTCAAGTTCGATGGCATTGAGGGGTTTGCTGACACCCAAGGCGACGCGATCGCGAATGTAATTGAGATCGAGATGCTGCGTTCCTTCAATGTCAATTTGTTCGACACTGCCTTCGATAATTTGTATCTCTATTTCGCTACTGGTGAGGGATTCTTCTTTAACAATGGCTCTGGAGTTCACATAACCGTATTCCCAGTATCGCTCTGTTATCTTTTCCGCCAGTTTTTCCAAATCGCCTCGGCTTAAAGTAACTGGGAAAGAAGGCAGAGCCTCTAGGATATCAGCAAAGTCACTTGGAGCAAAAACCGTACTGCCCGAGATGACAAGGTTGCGAACGACAATGGGTTCTGGGTTGTCTTCTGAGGGAGTTTGAGGAGGAGGGTGGACTGTTGGAGGTGATTCTGGAGGGGGTAGTCTTTCGAGATCGGGGGAAGGTTGTAGAAAGCGATCTTCGTTAGATTCGGGGATCTGAGCGAGTTCGCGATCGCTGGCGGCTCTTTCGAGTTCGTCGAGAGAGTCCTCAAAATGCGTGAGAGAGGAGGGAGTTGGAGGAATCTGCGTGCGTTCTGTTTCTGAAGGAGAAATTAGGGTTTTGCTAACGGGGAGATCGGGCGATCGCTCGATGTCTGATGAAGGAAAATTCAAGTCTGGAGACGATTTGGGACTTTTTGCAATCTGAATGGGAGTATCAGCCAGTCCCCACGAGCTTTTTAGGTTTCCTTCGGCGAGAAGGCTAACAATTGCGATCGCGCAACTACACAATCCTCGTCTCCAATTTTCGTTCATACTCGGTTAAAAAGTCAGACACTCCTTCTCTTTGTTCTGGGAAAAGTCAGATCGTTTATGCGAAATGTTCTCGAATTGTTACAAATGTTGATATTTAGTTGCCATTCTCTTTGATGGAGGTGGAATTGCGATCTGTCGATCGTGGTAAAGTAGATTGCACCTCTCGTACTTTACCAAGCAAGTTCCCTCGGGCAAAATCCAGTCGCAAATTATTTTTTTGAGGAGGTTGCGAAAAATTTTGGATTTTCCATGATAGCTATAGAGGATAGATCTATCTGTTAGTTCGCGGAAAATTCTAACTTCAGAGAAAAATATGAATGCTCCCATAAAGTCGGAAACTCTCGTTCCTTTAGTTGCTTTATCTTTATTGATAGTGGGAGGAGAGGCGATCGCTCAGTCTATTGTTCCCGCGCCAGATGGGACGGGAACGATCGTCAATATTGATGGCAATGAGTTTGTTATCGAAGGCGGTACGCTGTCGGGAGATGGTGCTAATCTTTTTCACAGTTTTATCGAGTTGGGGTTGGATGCGAACCAAATCGCTACATTTCTCTCTAATCCTCAAATTCAGAATATCTTGGGGCGGGTGACGGGGGGCAATCCTTCGGTTATTGACGGACTCATGCGGGTTCTCGGCGGTCATTCTAACCTTTATTTGATGAATCCTTCGGGGTTTGTTTTTGGCTCGAATGCGTCTTTGAATGTACCGGGAGACTTTTTTGCGACGACGGCGCAGGGGATTGGGTTTGGGAATGACTTGTGGTTTGATGCGTTGGGAGATAACGATTATCAGAATTTAAAGGGGACTCCGATTGAGTTCGATTTAAGCGATCGCTCTGGAACGATTATTAATGCAGGGGATTTAGCGGTCAGTGAGGGGCAAACCTTGGCTTTGATTGGGGGAAGCGTCATCAATACGGGGAGTTTGAGCGCTCCGGAAGGGAATGTGAGTATTGTAGCAATGCCGGAAACGGGACGAGTGCGGATTGCTCATCAAGATAATGTTTTGGGGTTTGAGATCGTACCGCCTCGGGACGCGCAAGGAAATCCCGTGGAGGTGCGTGGGGTGGATATTCCGGCGTTGATTACGGGATCGGGGGTGGAGACGGGGGTAACGGTTGCGGGAAATGAAATATCGGTGCAAGGGACGACGGTATCGATGAATGAGGGAAGCGCTATTTCATCTGGGGAGTTGGAAGCAACAGGGGGAAATGTGGATGTTGTGGGGGATGTTATTGCCTTGATTGGGGCGGAAATTAATGTTTCTGGGAGTGAAGGGGGCGGTAATGTGAGGATTGGTGGGGAGAAGCAGGGTTCTTGGACAATGCCGAGGAGCGATCTCGTTTGGGTGGATGAAAATTCGATGATTCGGGCTGATGGGGTAAGTGCGGATGGGGGTAATGTTATCCTTTGGGCTGATGGGGCGATGCAGTTTTTGGGACGGGTGAGTGCGACAGGAGAGAATGGGGGTTTTGTGGAAGTTTCGGGGTTAGAAACGCTGGATTATCGGGGTTGGGTGGATGCTTCGGGGACAAATGGGGAGTTTGGTACGTTATTGCTCGATCCGACGGATTTTGTGGTGGATGGGAGCAATCTTGCATCGATTAATAATGCGCTGGCAAATGTGAATCTGACGGCGACGCAGGATATTTTTATTGATGCGGCGATTAATATGGCGAATGCTGGGGTAGGGTTGACCGTCGAGGGCGATCGGCACCTTCGAGTCAATGCAGACATCACGACGCAGGGGGGTGACGTGCAGTTATTAGCCGATGCTGATAATACAGGTGGGGGAAGTTTAACAATAACAAATGCAACGATCCAAACAGGAGGAGGGGATTTTGTGGGAAGTGGACGAGGAGATGGAACGGAACGAGTTGGGGTGACTGTGGATGGAAGCGAAATTGATGCAGGAGGGGGCAATATTGAGATTACAGGAGTTGGGGCGCATAGTGATACACAATGGCAAAACTATGGTGTTTGGCTTCAAAATGGAACAATTCAATCGAGTGGAGTGGGAAATATAACGATAACGGGTCAAGGTGGACATGGTTCAATGCCCGATCCCGATCGAGGAAATTTAGAAAGAGGACAAAATCACGGCATTTTTTTAGATAGTAATAGTGTAGTTCAATTAGTTGGTGATGGCTCTATTTTTCTGGATGGAATAGGAGGTAGCAAAAGTATAGAAAATTCTGGAATTTATTCTTTAGGAACAATCCAAGCAGAAAACGGTGATATTAATATTTCCGGACTTGGAGGAAATAGTTTAGAAGCATCTCAAATTGGTGTTTCTTGCTCTTTATGTGATTTCAAAACATCAGGAATTGGACAAATTAATTTAATCGGACAAGGAGGAAATGGAACAAGTAGTAATCATGGAATATTTTTGTCAAGTGCAAATATTTTTGCTGGTGATGGTGGTATCAATATTCAAGGAAGAAGCGGGGGAAACGAATACAGCAATCATGGGATATATTTAGCTCAAAATACTATAGAAACAATAGCTAGTGGTGAAATCAATTTAATGGGTTATGGAACGTATGGTATCAGCCATAATTCTGGAATCAAGGGTGAAAATAAATTAATTCGTACTGAAAATGGTGACATTAATCTTACAGGGGTTGATAATAGTTCTTCTCTTGGAGGAAGAGGAATCGATATATCAGATTCTGGAGGAGAACAGATTATTGAATCCACAGGAATAGGTAATATAAATATTTTGGGAATCTCTCAGGGTACTCAAGGGCTTCTTTTACAGGATACAATTTATGTGACAGAAAGTGGACATATAACACTTACAGCCAAGCGAAGTAGTGGTGGATTTGGGCAGGTAAACTTACATAGAAGCGCTCTTTATTCTAATGGTCAAAATATTAGTATGTATGGTTCAGGCATTTCTGTTGATATATTGGATTCTTCATCTTTAAATGGTGATGGTGGTCAGATAGAACTAAAAGGCACTTCAAGTATTAATATAACAGGAACAATTGATTCCTCTGGAAGTCAAAACGGGGGCGATATTTCTATTGATAACAATGGATTCTATAATATAACAGTTGCTGGAACAATTAACTCTTCCGGTGAAGAGAACGGAGGTGATATTAATATTAGAAATTATTCCTCTTATGATCTAATTATTGGAGGAGAAATTAATGCTTCTGGAGGAGAGAGTGGAGGCAATATTAATATTCAAGCGAGAAGAGATATAACAACTCAAAATATTCGCTCAGATAGTCCTCGAAATGCTGGAAATATAAATATCAACTCAACAGGTTATTTTTCTAATAGCGACGGTGCTTATGTTGGAAAAATTGACACTACAGCAGGGATTATTAGTGCAGCAGGGGGAACTAGAGGTGGAAATATTAACCTTAATGCTATCAGTGATATCAACACAGGAACAATTACTCTATTCAATCCCGGTTTTAACGGTGATAGTGGCAAGATTGAAATTACCAGCACCGCAGGTAATATCGATACAACACGAGGTTCTTTAATCACATCTTCTGCTTTGGGTCGAAGTGGTGATGTTAATCTTACTTCAGAACAAAAAAATGTTCCCCCGTGGGCTACAAGCAATGCAACTCAATTAACCTTTGGTGGTAATGTTAACGTTGCCGATATTAACGCTCAATCGATCGCCAATCAAGGCGGTGCAATTTTTATTACAGCAGATCGCACTATCACCACCCAAGGCGACATCACCACAAACGATAACAGTCTGACCTTTGACGGAACGGTAAACCTTGCCGATAATAACACCTTCAAAATTGAAGGCAACGGGAATATTACCTTTGGCAGTACCATCGATGGTAGCCACGAACTCACCTTAGATGCTCAAACCGTAACCCTCGAAGATAGCGTTGGCGCAACAACACCCCTCGATCGCCTAACCGTTCGCAATGGTACGGTTTTAAACGATACCACCGCCACCAACGTTACCGCCCGACAAGATATCAGCGTCAGCCATATCGACTCCAAACAAGCAATTTCTCTCAATAGCCTTGAAGGTGAAGTGACTACGGGAAACCTTAACTCAACAGAAAGCGTTACCCTTGCTGGAAATACCGTTACGACAGGCAATATCGATGCCGAACAAACTATCGACCTCACCAGTCGCATCGACAATCTAACCACAGGAAATATGGCAACTCGCGAAACCCTCAACATTAGCACCCCTAAAACTTTAACAACAGGCAATATTAACGCCCAAAATGAAACTATTCTCGAAGCTCAAAGCATTGAAACCGGAAATATTACCATTCAAGACGATCTCGCATTAACCAGCATCAACGGCGACATTTTCACCCAACAGATCGACACCCAAGGAGAACTCTCCATCTCCACTACCAACGGCGATCTTGCAACCGAAAATATTATCGCCACCGATCGCGTTACCCTCACTGCCCGAGAAGGAAGCATCCAAACCGAAAATATTACTACACCTGCTAATGTTACTCTTACCAGCCACGATGCCGGCATTACCACGGGAACGATTGACACCTCTGCAATAACCGATGCAGGTCACGTTACCCTACAAGCCGACAATAGCATCCATACCGCCTCTATCAACGCCCAAAGCAGTAATGAAACCGGAGGAAATGTCACCATCAACACCCCCCGATTCTTCCAAGCCAGCGATACCTTTAGCGATCGCAACGGACAAAACGCCAGCATTTCTGTTGCCGGAGCCATTGAAGGAGGCGAAGTCAAGATTTATCATGGTGGTAACGGTGAAATTCCCTTTATTGTCGGCGATGCCAGCACCAACGGCACAAGGGGAGAAATTACGAGAGGGAACGACACGGGCGATCGCAGCATCGAAACCTATCAAGAATATCCCTACACCCACAAACAGGATAGCGATCGCCTGCAAATCGTCTCAGTCCCTCAACCGCAAATTCCCGCACAACCCCAGCCGACACCACTGCCCCTTCCCGCAACATCACCCGATCCCCTAACTCCTCCCCCCGAAAATCCCGAACCCTTAGAAGAACTCGATCGCGTCGATAACCCCATTGAAAGCCTTGCCTTGCTGATTGGCAATCTCCTCAACGCCGAAACCAACATTACCACCGACGAAACTGGAGATTATGCCTTTGAGTGGCAAACCTCCAATCCCAATACGGGGGAACAAGTGCTGCTTTCCCTCGATGTTGATAACCCCTACAACGAAGAAACCAACAACCCAGAAACTCCCAACCCGATCGCGATCGCCGACATCACCTTACCCTCCCTCAACTCCCTCACCTCTCTCAATCTCAACGCCAACCCCGAGCAACTCGTCAGCGACATCGACCAATTCTTAGAAGAAGAATACGAAAGTTACTTTGAGGAAAATCTGACCGATGAAAAAGTGACCGCCCAAAGTATCCGCGATACCCTGAAAACCATCGAAATCGAGACAGGAACGAGAGCCGTTATCATCTACGCCTTACCCCTGCCCGAAGCCTTGCAACTCGTCCTCGTGCGTCCCGACTCTCCCCCTCGAGTCTATCGCGTTTCCGAAGCTAAATATCGCGATTTGCGTCGAGAGATTGGACTTTTACGCGATCGCCTCCTCCAACCCGACAATCACGCCTACCGAACCAACGCCCGCAAACTCTACAACTGGCTGGTTGCCCCCTTAGAAGACGAACTCGAACGCCTCGAAATCGATACCCTCGTTTTCTCTCTCGGTAGTATACTGCGTTCTCTGCCCCTTTCTGCCCTCCACAATGGCGAAGGATTTCTGATAGAAAAATACAGCCTCGGCTCGATTCCCAGTGTCAGTCTCACCGATACCCGCTATCAATCCCTCGAGCGATCGCGAGTTCTGGGCATGGGAGCCTCCGAATTTCCCAATACATCTTACGATCCCCTTCCTGCCGTTCCCATCGAACTTGCTGCTGCTACCGAAACCTTCCACCAAGGGACATCCTTTCTCAACCAAGAATTTACCCTAGAAAATCTACAAGCTCAACGCCGTCAAAATCGTTTTGATATCGTTCACCTTGCCACCCATGCTTCTTTCCAACCCTCATATCCCGAAAACGCTCACATTCAATTCTGGGATAAAAAGATAGGGTTAGAAGGATTGCGACAAGCTCAATGGTATGCCGATCCTGCCGTGGAATTATTGATTTTAAGCGCTTGTCGGACAGCCATTGGCGATCGCCGTTCGGAAATGGGATTTGCTGGATTGGCCGTACAAGCAGGAGTCAAATCCGCCCTTGCCAGTCTATGGGATGTCAACGATCTCGGCACATTGGTGTTAATGGGAGAATTTTACCAAGCCGTGAATGCTCCGGACGTGAAGATTAAAGCAGAAGCCTTGCGACAAGCACAACTGCGAATGCTATCGGGTCAGGTACGAGTGGAAGCGGGTCAATTGTTGGGGTGGACGACTCCTGTAAATCTGCCTTCGGAGTTGACTGGATTGGATCGTCTTGATTTTTCTCATCCTTACTTCTGGACGGGATTTTCTCTCGTTGGCAGTCCTTGGTAGGCAAAAATTTTAAATTGGCAAGCATTTCAGCAGGATCGCTATCGCGGATCGATTCGAGAACAGCAAAAACCTTGCTGGAACTCGTTCATTTTGATGGCTTGCTTTATGAAAAATCAACTTTATCGACGGCTATTGCACTTAGATTATCACACTCGTCAGACTTACGGACGCATCGAAATCTTCAGCGATCGCTCGTCCAAATGTCAGATTTGCTTCATTGCCAATCGTCCCATACCGCGATCGCTCTCTCTATTTTGGCAGCTTTTGCATTGCCTCGAATCAAAACTGGGAGGCAACCTATTCGATTTGGCAGAAGAATATTACGATCTAGCACTCGACGCGAAATTAAATGGAGAAAGCGTTTCTCTACCCAATCATCTTAATTCTTTGCCGTCAGACCTCATCTACACCCTAGAAATTGCCGCCGAATGTCAAGCAAAAGTGCCAGATCCACAAATTCGCGATCGCCTTTTCCAACTCATCCAAAAGCTGGAACAAGCAACTCCCTTAGATGCCGACAGTTTTGCGAAAACAGCACTTCCCTTGGTTCGAGATGTGATTCTGCAAGCACGAGAAACAGGAAAATCTGTGGCAGAAGTCGTTGAATCCTATCGGGTTGAAGAATCAGACCCACTGCGCTGTAATATTCTCAACTGCCTATTTGAGGATGCTGTTGCCAATTTACCCCAGGGCATCCGACTCGCTCGAGTTATCGGCAATCCTGACGTTTCCTTTCTCGCCCAACTCGAATCGCAACCTTCTTTGGATTCGATCAAAGTTTCTTCGCTTTCTCTCAGTGAAGGAACAATCGTGCGAGTGATAAAGTGTTTGTGGGAGCAACAACTCGATTTTGATATTGACAATTGTAAGGAATTGTCGCTTCCTCAATCTGCCATGTGTCGGACCGAAGCAGATCAATTGTGTCTTGTTCCTCGCGAAGCACTGCAATTTCTTGGCAACGGGCAGGACGGCGATCGCTAAATTGTGTTGTAATAGGAAAGCAATCAATATATCTGCACCCATTTTAAGGGGACAGGCGATCGGGAAAATTGGATGAGCGAAGAGAATATCTGGCTTGGATTGGATCCCGGTTTGGCAACGATAGGATGGGCGGTTTTGACAGAAGATCGCCAAGGTACTCCTAAACTACTCGATTACGGCATCATTGAAACCGATGCCGCTCTCTCCACCTCTCAACGGTTGGTTGAAATCGAACGAGATTTAGTCGAACTCATTGAAGAATTTGAACCTACGCAAGCAGTAATGGAAATGCCTTTTTTCGGTCGTCATATCAAAGCGGCAGGTGGGGTTTTGCAAGCAGTGGGCATTATCAACCTCGTTTGCTGTCGGGAGGCAGATATTGAACCAGTTCAACTCCACCAATCCAGTTGGAAGGCACATTTGGGCAATGGGAGGGCAACGAAAGGAGAAGTGGCAGAAATTATTGCGACTTTATTCGATATGGAGAAGCTCCCCGTTGATGATTCGGTAGATGCGATCGCCATCGGTTATGCGGGTTTATGCGGGCTGACCAACAACATCAGCTAACGCTTTGTCGGTGTCGAAGCACGAAACGATACCGATGGAACAACCCAAACAAGTTCAACTGCTCGATTTACCAGAGCAAGGCGATCGCCCGAGTGCCAACCCACGAACTCAAAAAATGTTGCGCTTGCTGCTGGAGATGGATTGTAGCAATGAGTTAATCGCTGCACTACTCGAACTTTCTGAATTTTCGATTCATCACATTCGCTATTTGGCAGGGCCAATCTCGGTTCACCAGTGCGGTTGGAGTGAAAGTTTGCCTCAATGGTTGCCCAAAGCCATTTATCTCGATCGCTTCGATGCCATTGTTGCTGAAAACGAACAAGGAATTGTGGAAGAATTGGCAACACCGAGTGAAGTGGCGGCTTGTATTTATCCGGCGACTTTAATTGCTCCTTTGGATCGCTATTGGGCGGATGTTTATCTATGGGCGGCAAATGAGAGTATGACCAAGCACGGGAAATTGCCAGAAGGTCGAACCTTTTGGGAGGTGCAGGGAGTAGAACCCGTGCAAATGTCCGGTTACATCAAGACGGAATGTTACGATCGCATTGCCAGAGATATCCGCCGCCGCGTGGTAGAAACAGGCAAGCAACGAGGATGGGGCAAGAAACGAAAAGCGGTCAAGTCTAACACTCAACGCAAAAAACAAACTGTAGCCAGTCCCTCAGACGATGAAGGCGATCGCCAAATTTCCCTATTTTGAGAGGGCATCACTCTTCCGTCAAAATGCTTTCAATTTCCTGCAATAGCGATTCCAAGCGCTGCTTTTTATCGGGATTGTTCCAAACTTTTGATTTCTTCAAAGAACTGTAAGCGCTGTCGAGTTGCTTTTGAATGGGAAATTTTTCCGGTTTGGGATTCAGTGCGGCGATACGTTCTTTGATCTGACGGATGGAAAGATTTTCCGAAATGGAGGCTTCGAGGAGCGATCGCCGTTGTTCCTCGTTTTTGATGCGAGAAATAGCCAGCGCTTTGGTATAAGCCAATTTTCCCTGACGCAATGCCTCTAGAATTTCGTCGGGAAGTTTGAGCAAGGGTAAGCGATGGGTAATGAAAGAATCCCAACTCAACAACCCCAAAGAGCGAAAAACTGATTGAATGGTGTTGTGTTCGGGATTAGTGACAACGTTGTCACTACCGTTCAATTCGTTCCGCATCTTGTAGAGTTTGGCGATGACTTCCTCTTGCTGGATATCCAATTCTATAGCAATGAGGCTGAGAATGCCTTCCGTTTCTTCAACGGGGTTGAGATCTTCTCGCTGCAAGTTTTCGATCAGAGAAATAGCCAAGGCTTCGTGGTCGTTAAGATTGCGAACGACGACGGGAACGGTTTCCAGTCCCAATTCTATAGCCGCTCGATAGCGTCGTTCTCCTGCCACTAGCTCGTAGCTGGAATTGGTAGGTCGCACGAGTAGCGGTTCGAGAATGCCGTGTTTCTCAATGGACGCTGCCAATTGTGCCATTTTATTGGGGTCGAAGTAGCGCCGGGGTTGAGAAGCGGGGAGTGCAATCTCCGCGATCGCGAGTTCGGATTCTGCTTCTTTGGGAATGTCATCGAGAAATGCACTGATGCTGCGTCGTTGTTTAGCCAAGAAGTTTCAATGCCTCCTTAAATAATGCCTTATAGTCTCGAGCGGCTGTTTTTGCCGCCGAACCGGTGAGATCGAATGCCGTACTTTGTTGGATAGACGCATCTGCCAAGCATTGGCGCTGGTAGATAATGGTTTCGAGTAAGGGAAAGCGAGTGTCGGCTTTGAGGGATTTTTGCGCGTCTTTGAGTAATACGGTGCCTTTGATGGCTCGACTGAGAAATAGCCCGACTTTGGGTTTGCCCTGACGGATTTTCTGGCGATGGCGAATGACCCGCAGAAAAATTCCACTACTCGATAAGTCCAAACCCGATGGCTGACAGGGCATGAGCGCCAAGTCGCAACAATCGAGAATGGTTTTGGTCACTTCGGATAAACTGCCAGGACCGTCCACAACAACGGCATCGTATTTTTTTGACATCTCTTCAATGGTCTCGAAGAGTTCTTCGGGGTCGAGAATTGCCGTGTTGGCAAGGGAAACTTTTTCGAGGCTGTTTAACCAGATGCTCGAGCTTTGTTGAGCGTCGGCATCAATGAGGGCAACCGTTCCTTGTTGGGAGAGATAATGCGCTAAATGAACGGCTGTTGTCGATTTACCGCATCCTCCCTTCTGATTTACTAATGCAATAACAGTCATGGGTAAATAATGAAAAATGGGGTCTCCGTCCGTCGAGACTTGCAGTGTTGAGTCGCGCTACAAACAATTGTACTTTTAATCATTCCTTTTGGGAAGACTGATTTGCAAGAAAAATCGCTCTAACGGGTAAGGGCAGTGAGAGATTGAAGTTGGAGAATGCCCGATGGAATCGACCGTAACTTGTGCTACAATTTTCATGTTGTTGGAACACCAACTCTAAACGCGAAAACCAAGCGTCTAAAAACTTAACAACCCTGTGGAAGACGGGGTTCTGCCTATGGACGCTGAGTAAGACCAAGAGAAAACTTGTTTTCTGGAGGCTTCGGCGGTAGAAGTAGGAAGCCGCGATTGAATCAAAGATTCAATCGTCGGTACTTCACAAATTGTTAACCTTGCTTGGCAGCAACAGTTAAAAGAACAGTGTGTGGCTCAACTACCTCAGTAAAAGCCTGAAATCGCACCTCCTCTGGTTTGAGGTGAATAATCACGATGTGTTGTGATTTTGATCGCACGGGCTTGACACACCTTAACTAATTAACTACAATTATGTTTTGTATTCTTAGTGAGGTTTGTTGATGTCAATGAAGGAAACTGTCCAATTTAGACTTCCAAACGGTGATGTAATTACTGTAAAGCTCATTGATTTGGGTGATGGAAGAGGGGTAACATTTGAACCAGTGTCTAGTAATGCTAACAATGTTCATCATCATGCCTTTGAGAGTAATGGTGAATGGAATATTCTCATTCGGGATCAAATGAACCAGAATGTAGCAGCTTTTGTGTTGGATAAGCGTACTGGAAGTTGGTCTCAGAGATCTCTTACCTCTGCGGAGAAACGAGTGAGGTGAAATCATTTCTGAGAGTAATTTCGGAATATATTTTACATTTGTGAGTTTTTACTTTTATGGGAAGCAAGACATTACTTGAAAAGTTCGATCTAAATGTTGTAGAAATGTTTTTAGATGTGAGATCGACACTCTACAAGAGAATAAATGATGAAGTACTACAGTATGTGACTAGCGATGCAATCAAAGTCTTGGTCATTCAAAGAGGTAAGTTCGTGAATTTTGTAGCATACTTTAACGGTTTTTGTCCACTTCAGAAAATAAATGAGTGGAACTCATTTGAGATTTTTACTACTGCTTTTATTGAGTCTGAAGGACGTTCTGGAATTAGAGGGAGTTTTTTTACACAAGGTGGTTTTGATTTGGAAAACTTTCTGTTCTTCTGGCAACTTTTCGATGGTTCGGTCAAGCGTTTTCAAGACCATATTGAGTAAGATGTGGTTTAGATATCTTTAGCTGTATTGGAGGCAGATTGAAAAATGACTGAAGCAATTGAAGGCTTTACTTTTGAAATGATAGAGCCGTTCCTTGACGTTACTGCTCTAGAGTATGAACAAGTTGACAATAATGCTTATATTTACCTTACGAAGCAGAAATTCCTTGTTCGTATTGATTACCACGATTACCGATTAAGGTTCTTGAGAGTTCGTAGTTACTTAGATGGGAATTATTCGTATGAAGTAGCCAATAAATTCAATGCTGATTACTCTATTATTAGGTCTTACATTAGAGACGATGGAGCTATTGAATTTAGGGCAGACTACTTAATAGAGAAAGGATGGGTTATGGGCAACTTCTTGAGCTTTTTGGCAGTGTTCGAGAATCTTATTGATATGTTTGTCAACCAATTAATTTGATTAATTGGTATGTACTTTTGATAGAGTTGAAATTATTGTTATGCCCGGCAAAAAGACCAAGGTTGTGATTGGGAGTTTGGTAGGGTGAGCAATGCCCACCCTCAAATCCATCAAGCAACTGGTGGGAAAATTGAGCAATTTGCACGACCATCAGCTTCCCGAATTTCGCCACTTAGCGGGCAAGCGTTGGGAGTATGAAATCGAAAAGCCGAAGCATAAAACCGTCGCCAAGCGTCTCGAAGCGATAAAGAAGGTCACGGCTTTAGATTTGGAGCGAATGCCCGAAACCTGAAGGAAGGAGAACGCTATCGCGGAGGGCAATTGTAAGAATTTATCGACCCGACTCATGAGCCAATCCGTTTTACCCGTTTCCATTCTTCCTTCCAGTTCCAACGGGACGCAATCTCCCGAGCCAACCCAAGGCTGGAAGCGATCGCTCGTTCATTTCCCCTTCTCCCTCAAACGCCCGCAAAAGAAAGCGTTGCGAAAACTCTGGGCATTCCTCGACGACCCCGAACCTTTTTTCCTGTTGGGAGGCTATGCCGGAACCGGGAAATCAACCATTATTTTTGCAGCCATTCGCGAACTCATCGACCGAGGCAAGCGCGTTGTTTTAACTGCACCCACCAATAAAGCTGTTGCCATTTTGAAAAAGATGGCGGCGAAAAATGAGATGCTGGGGATTCCCTGCCAAACCATTCATCAGCTATTGGGCTTGGGAGTGCGGAATCAAGGCACGGAGAAAGTTTTGGTACAAACCGCAGCATCTTCTGTTCACCTCTACGATTTTATTTTCCTTGATGAATGTTCGATGGTCGGGGCGGAGTTGTGGGAATGGCTCGAACGCTGCTGCGAAAAGTCTCCCCTTGCCAATCGTAAGCTGGTTCTCATGGGCGATCCCGCGCAATTGAATCCAGTGGGAGAAAAGCGATCGCCGACCTTCAATATTAAAAATCGCGCCATCCTAACCAAAGTGGTGAGGCAAGCTGGAGAAAGTCCCCTGTTGGATTTTGTCACAGCCAGTCGCCGTGCGGTCAAGAGCAAAACTGATTGCTTTTTCCCCTTTCCCTGCTACCAACCGAACGATAAATCGAATGGTGCGTTTAGAGCCTCGGAAGCCAAGCTGTTGCAATATGGGATTAAGAAAGTTCGCCGAAAGTTTGCCCAAAACCCCGATTGTTTCCGCATCCTTTGCTATACCAACAAGCGAGTCGAGTATTATAATGCGGCGATTCGTAGTGCAATCTATGGGAAAGATGCGCCCCAATTTGTTATCGGAGAGCGACTGATTACCAAAAACCCAGTTGTTGCTCCTGATGGCAAGACGGTTATTTTGCCCACCTCCTGCGAGATTGAAGTGCAAGAAATTGCCGAGAATCGACATTATGGCTATCGGGTGTGGCAATTGCGAGTCGTTACCGATGAAGGTCTCGTCCGGCAAATCTTTGTCCTGCATGAGTCCGAACGCCGTCGGTATGAGGCAGAGTTGGAGCAAAAGTATCAGAGTGCCAAGCGCAATTCCTTTTTATGGCGCAAGTATTACTGGTTTCGCGATGATGTTTTTGCTAAGGTTTGGAATTGCTTTGCCCTGACCGTCCATAATTCTCAAGGCAGCACGTTTGACGAAGGGGCGATCGATGGGGACGATCTCCTCGTGCGTCTATTTGTGGGTAATGACGAATCCGAGCGACAGAAGCGTAAAGAATACAATCGACTGTGGTATGTCGGTGCATCCCGGTTTCGCCATCGAGTTCTCTTTCTTTCCAAACACAAATCCTAAATCCGAGTTGTAGTAGAGATAAGCTGGGGAAACATCGGGTTAGTGCGATAGGGTTCAACCCGATAAACTTTCGTGTTGTATGACTCGGCTGCCGGATTGCGATCGCATCAATTCAAACCGGCTTCTACAAGCACCAGACGCAAATCTGCATTCAAACCGAGTCGTGTCGCCCACTCTTGCAGATAGTCAAGATCGAGCAATTCTCCTTGAACCTTGAGAATGCCCAAAACATCCCGCCACTGCTTTTCCGACTGACTTTGCCGTCGCCATTGCAGCTTGCTTAAAATCGTATCTTCGGGGCTGGCATAATACAAAATTCGTCCTTCTTCCATTGAGACTGCCTGCCGTCGTTCCAGTTGCACTCGATCAAAAGGCGTTGTCCCCAACAAAATCAAATCCCCTCGGGCAATCGTTGCAATATGAATGACTTGCAGGATATCGAGCCGCCCGCTTTTCACATCTTCGACACCCGCCACGTAAAATCCAGATTCTTCGAGGGAGGCGATCGCTTCATCGAGTCGATCGCGCTGCATGGATACCACCACGTCTAAATCGCGAGTGGTGCGGGGTTCTCCGTACAAAATTGCTGCCGATCCGCCGGCAATGAAATACTCGATTTGTAGGGATTCAAACAGGTCGTGCAACAAAAAGGCAATTTCTAACGGGTCTTGAATCCACATCTTTTCATTGTTTCCCGGTACGAATGCGCTCGGATAATCATCTTGCAACCACGCCCTCGCTATTTTCTCTGCCAGAGCTATGCCCGTCAAGTGAGGGAACCGCCGCTTGATACTTTGCAGCGATAATTGTCGGGTTCGCTTCATCAACGCCCGCGCCATCCCGTATCGCTGCAAGGGCGATCGCGATCGCAGCAGCAAAAATTCCAAGCGATCGGCTTCCGCGATCGTATCTTCTGCTTGGGGACGATAGCCCAGTTTTTTGAGGTCAGTCACCATGCGATCGAATCCCGAATTCAAAGCTCTTTAAGTTTAATTCACGTGACATTTTCCGACAATCCATGAGAATCAATTCTCTTTTCAAAGCAGCAGGCGCTCGTAATGCGATCGCGTTCTTGCAGGATGCTCGTTTTACAAAAGATGACAAGGTTGCACGATCTAACCCTATGTTTGCACTAAGTTCGCGGCTCAATCTCAGCAATGACCCGCTATCGCGCAACGCTAGAGCAATTCAATCTCCCTTCAGCCCATGACGAGAACGACAGCAACAACCGCGAAGAAAAAGCGAAGAACGAGTACGACAACTCGTACCCAGAAGAAGACGACAACCCCAAAGAAAACTCAAAAGGCAACTCCAAAAGCGGAGGCCAAACCCGCTACGAAAACCAGACCGGAATTGAATATCGTTTGCGATCGCAGTATCTTAAACGATTACTTGGATTTCGTGGCCAAAGGCGTTCCCCAAAATCCCAGTCACGCCATCCTCAACAATGTTCTGTTTGTTGCCGATGCTGCCGAACAAAAATTGCACTTGACCACCTACAACCTGCAATTCGGCATGAGCGTGAGTTTTGCCGCTACAGTCAATTCTCCCGGTGCGATGACACTGCCCTTAGACGCATTTCGACAAATGATCGGCAAGTTTCCCCAAGGAGATATTTCCCTCGAGTGCAAGATTGTTGAACCGACCGAACCGGAAGAAGAACCCGCACTGGCTGCCATCCTATCGACACCGAGCGATCGCGACAAGCGCTTTGAATTTAGAGGCATGGTGGAGGATGACTTTCCCAACCTGCCTCGAGTCGAGACCAAATTAATGACCCTTCCAGCCAGTTTGCTCCTTGCTCAACTGTCGGGATCGCTATTTGCCGCTTCTACTCAAGAGGATAAAAAGATACTCAATGGCTCTCACTTCTACCTGTCTTGCGACCCAGAACGAAAACTCGACAGTTTGAGAACGTGGACGACCAACGGCCATCGCTTGGCATTGATGGAAGGCAAAACCGAAAGCAAATCTCAAACTCCCCTCGCAGAACCCGTCAGCTTTACCGTTCCCTTGAAAGTGCTGCGAGAGTTGGAGCGCAACTTAGACCCCACTGATAAAGTCACGCTCTACTTCGAGAAGTCGGAAACCTCCGAAACCCAAGGGGGAACGGCAGTTTTTGAATGGAATGAGAAGCGCTTGGTGACGGCGACCCTCGAAGGACAGTATCCCGACTGTGAGGGTGTAGTGCAACCATTGCGAAGTCAATATTGCCGCGCTTTTACCGTCGAACGAGTTGCTCTACTGAAGACTTTAGAGCGCTTTGTCGTTCTCAGCGATAAGTCTGCCAAAGCCGTGACTTTGCGCTTGGAAAGTGAAGCTCAAAAAGCCTATCTGAGCATCGAACATAAGGAAGTCGGCAAAGGAGAAGAAGCCCTGGGCATTCAGATGAAGGGCGAGGATGTCGAGTTCAAGTACGACGTGCGTTATTTTCTGGAAGTCGTCAAAGCGATTTCTACCTCCGATCTCCGTATCCACTTGGCTTCTCCCGAAACCCCAACTCTCATAGTCCCCTATGGAACTAATGCGAAAGGAGAAGTCCCCATTGCTGCCGAGTATATCCTTGCACCCTTGTGTTAGTACCTCCCCTCAGACCAAGTTGCTCCCAATTGTAAGGGCTTAATTTTGAGGTTTCCTCAAAATGTAAGAAGCCTGCACCGAAGGCGAATTGCAATTTTCCCTATCGGGAGAGAGAAGAGAAATTAGACAGAGAATCTCATGACACACCAAGCATTACACCTCAAATACCGACCCCAACAGTTAGCCGAGTTGGTCGGTCAGGATTTCATTCGCACTGCCCTCACCAATGCAGTCAGCGATCGCCAAATTGCCCGAGCCTATCTCTTCACCGGACCTCGCGGAACGGGCAAAACTTCAACGGCTCGCATCTTAGCCAAGTCTCTCAACTGCTTGGAGAGCGAGGAACCCACCGCAACACCCTGTGGCGTTTGCGCCTCCTGTCGTGCCATTGACAACAGTTCTGCCTTGGATGTGAGCGAAATCGATGCCGCTTCTCACAATGGGGTAGATGATGCTCGTTCTCTCATCGAACAAAGCAATTTTGCCCCGGCTCGAGGGCGATATCGCATCTTTATTCTCGATGAAGCGCACATGCTTACCAGTGCCAGCCAGAATGCACTGCTGAAGGTCATCGAAGAACCTCCGGCGCGGACGATGTTTATTCTCTGCACGACAGAAGCACATAAAGTATTGCCCACGATCGCCTCGCGCTGCCAAACCTTCAACTTTCGAGCGCTGTCCGTGCAAACCATTATCGACCATTTGCGAGAAGTAGCAGAACTGGAAACCATCGATATTACCGAGGAGGCATTGAACGCGATCGCCCGCACGGCAAATGGAGGCTTGCGAGATGCCCTACAACTCCTCTCCCAGTTGGCGCTATTGGGAGAAACTATCACCCCGACTCGCGTTGTGGAAGTATCGGGAGGGGTCAGTCCAGAAGAACTCCTCGAATTGCTGACGAGTTTGGGCAAAGGAGACATCATCGGCACGCTGAAACTCGCTCGCACTTTGGTAGATGGAGGCAAAGCACCTCAATTGATTTTGAGCGGTTTGTTGCAAGTTTATCGAGATTTGCTGCTGGTCAAATCCGCCTCCAAAAGCAAGCATTTAGTAACAAGCGCGATCGCTCATAACAAATTGCGTTCCTTGGCAAATGGCTTGGATTTTCCAGCAATTGACGCTGCTTTGAACCAACTGCAAAAGTCGGAGGCACAGTTAAAAACCTCCCTCAATGCGTCCATTTGGCTCGAAGTTTGCTTGTTGAACTTGATGCCGGAAACCGCGATCGCCTCCCTCGAACCCCAAAGCAACGGGAGCCAGCGAGCGTCGGTAATCGAACCCGCACCCGATCTCGAAGGAATTTGGGCGAATGTCGTCGAAACGGCAAAACCCAGCAATCGCGGCTTGCTCTCCCGCGCTCGATTGACGCAACTTGACGAGGAGCGAGCGGTGCTGTCTGTCGAACCCAAGTACATCAAGAGATTCCAGCAACGCAGCCAAACCGTCGAACGCATTCTTGACAAAGCCTTGGGCTATGCCGTAACTGTTGAAATTGAGGCCAAATAGAACATGATTGCAATTTTAGTCGGGGATGACCGATACGCCATCGAACGAGAAATTTCCGCTTATAAGTCCCGCGTCTCTCCCCAATGGCGGCACTTTAACATCCATCGGTTTTCCAGTAATGCTTTAGAGTCTGCGATCGCCTGTGCCAGAGCCGCAGCCTTTGGCGACGGTCGCAAGGTGGTAGTCGTGGAAGAGTGCAACTTCAAGCAGTTTGGGGAGACGGGTTTGGAACTGCTTCAGTGCTTGGGACAGTTACCCGAGACAACAGACCTGATTTTTGTTGCCAGTGCCATTGACAAGCGTTTGAAAGTCTCCAAACACCTCCTTAAATTCGGCAAGTTAAAAGAGTTTGCCAAGATTCCCCCGTGGCGTACCGATTTGATTGCTGCTGCCATTGGGACGCAGGCAAAGGAGTTGAATTTGCACTTGAGTCGGGATATTGTCAATTACTTGGCTGACTCGATTGGCAACGATACGATGCGGGTAGAGTCGGAACTGCAAAAGCTGGCGGTTTATGCCAGTGGCGATCGCCTGACCAAAGTGCAGGTGAGGGGGTTAGTTCCCTGCATGACTCAAACCAATCTTCAGCTAGCAGCGAGTGTGCGAGAGGGGAAAGCGTTGGAAATGGCGGGCTTATTGGAGGAGTTGCTGGCTCGAGGGGTTTATCCTTTAGCGATCGCGGCAACTCTTGTGACTCAGTTTCGCACTTGGCTTTGGGTGAAGGCAGCATTGCAAGGAGGAATGAAGAAAGATGGGGAAATTGCTCGCTTGTGCGGTATTGGCAATCCCAAACGATTGTACTTTCTGCGTCGGGAAGTGGAGGGGGTGTCGCTGCGATCGCTTTCTCATGCCTTGACGCGACTCCTCGATCTGGAAGTAGCACTCAAACGAGGGGCAAAGGCGAACGAAATACTGCTAGTGCTGTTGCTGATTGTTCGGGGAATGCGCCAAGCAATATGAGAAATGCTCAAAGCTGCTCGAAGTCAAGCATTCGGGCAGCTTTGAAATGGAGGTTTATGTCGATCCGAATGCAATTGCGATGCTCATTTAACGTCAGTTCGGGATAAGGAAAGGAGGATGGAGTAAGCTGAAATTGAGAAAAACATCAGCCTCCGTCCTCCGTTATGAATACTAGCTTAGAAGAACTTTTTTGCCATGTCGATGATTTCTGCAAAGTCTTTGAACCTCAATGGCATCAACAACTGTTGAGTAATGGATTAAAAACCCGCAGGCGATCGCGATCGCTATGTCTGAGTGAAATAATGACAATACTGATAGCCTTTCATCAAAGTCATTATCGCACTTTCAAAAGTTATTATCTCAACCATGTCAGTCAGCAGTGGGGAGAGGCTTTCCCAAAATTAGTGAGTTATCAACGCTTTGTTGAATGGATACCTGGATGCTTATTACCTTTGTGCTGTTATTTGAAAACTTGTTTTGGAACTTGTACGGGGATCGGCTTTGTTGATGCAACTCGTCTGGTGGTTTGTCATAATCGCCGTATTAATCAGAATAAGGTTTTCAAAGACCTTGCTGCTCGTGGAAAGACCTCTACAGGTTGGTTCTATGGATTTAAGCTGCATTTAGTGGTGAGTGAATATGGTGAGTTGCTTAACATTACAATTACTCCGGGCAATATAGATGACCGTAAGCCTGCGATGGATTTATTAAGTGGCTTGAGTGGTAAAATTTTTGCAGATAGGGGCTATGTGAGCAAAAAATTGGCACAAGAACTTTTAGAGACTTTCGGTATTGAATTTTTTGCCAAGCCTCGGCGTAACCAGAAAAATACCTTAATGCGCCTCAATGACAAACTCTTGAGTCGTAAACGTTCTATCGTTGAAACTGTCATTGACCAACTCAAAAACATTTCACAAATCGAGCATTCTCGTCATCGCAGCCCCACCAATTGCTTTGTTAACATTATTTGTGGTCTGATTGCTTATTGTCATCAACCCAAAAAACCTGCATTGCACTTGGAGTGGGCTTTACCGCCTGCTTCTTAACCCGAACTCAGGTTCATTTAGGTTGGATCGGCTTGCTGCGGTCTGTGGCAACTCAATCGGAATCCCCGACGGAAGACGAGGAACAGTTAGCGCTCGGGCTACCGATTCCAAATGCTGCAAGATAGAGAAAGAGCGATCGGAGAGGAGCGATCGCGGATGTAGAATTGGGTTAAGCGGTGATTTGTAATGTTTGTAGGCTAAAGGGTTGAAGCAAATTTTTTAAGTGTCCTCGTATATTGCAATTAATGGTAGTAATTTTTTGACATATCCTTGTACAGAAGCACGATGAACGCTCAAATTTTCTGTCTTTCCTTCAAGATCTCCTGAAAAAAGGAGACAATATTCCATATCTTTGTAAGTATGTGGAATCATCGTCCAAGCATTGAGTTTATCATCTGTGTTAGTCATAAAGCAACAATATAAAAGGCTTGCGTCATCTCCAAAAATTTTTTTTGTTGCGCTAGAATAATTTGATTGTATGGAAGGAGCTAATGTTTCTTCTATTTCTCCTTTGTCGGTTTTTGACCTAGCAATGATCTCATGATCTAATAGAACTGCTGCTACATCAATATGATTTCCGCGATCGGAACATTGATTAAGAATGGATTCTATTGCTGCAAGCACTTCTTTGCGATTTGCATAAGTTTTTACCATAATTAATAATTTTTCCTTATTGTGATAAAACAATAGAAGCGTAACATATTATCTCCAATATGTCAACTAAGTCTATAGCAGAACCAAATTAAGATAAGCATTTTTTTAAACTAAAGCAACAATAAATATAGCTCAACTAGATATTATATCGCAGATGTCACGAGCATATTTTTGAACACGAACCTGATAATTAATTAAATAATCTTGATCGCAAATTTCTTGTGGAATATTCGACCAAAAAACAACCACAATTCTGTATACTGATTTATGAGTCAACCAGAAACCCCATCTTTCAACACTGTTCTGATGAGAAAATATTGTATCAAGGTATATCTTGGAAATGATATCAAATTCATTCCAAGCTACCTGACTGGTGATATTTTTTATAACATTTTCAACAACATCACTGGTTATTTCAGGTTGAAAGGCACTTGTTTCAAATTGAACAAAGCTATGATTATTAGCTTTTTTATGATCTGGTAAACTAAAAATAATTATTCCATGAATATATTCTGAAAGATCGTCCAGAACATCTCTCAAATAGATTTCTTCATCATAAGAAATTATTCTTTTTTCAATTGTCACTTGATTTGCTAATAAAGATGTTTTTGTTTCTTTAGACCAATTTAGATCGAATACTTTTCTATAAATCAAATTAGAACTAAACATCTTCTTCCCAGTACAACAAACTATCCCAGATATCAGCAAATTCACATATTCTTGTTTATCTTTATCCTGTTTGAATGTAATAGATTTATCCTTGTTGAGAATAGTATTGTATAAATCAAGTGCTTTAATACGCTCTTGATTGTCGGTATAACCTTGAGTAAACCATCTCTCTATATCACTAAAATGGTTCTGTCGTTCTGAGTCATTGTCTCGCCAATTGTTAACTATTTCTTCGTCAATCAATTTTTCTAAATTATTTTCAAAACTATCTATATTATTCAACTTATTCTGAGAAACCTTTTCACAAACGAGTTGGGTTAAAAAGGGTTGTCCACCAGTCCATTTTAAAATCAAGTCTAAAACTTTTTGAGGGTCTTTATATAAATGATTTAGTCCTTCTAACAAAGGCTTTGTATTACCTTTAAAATTTTCCAAAACAATTTCCTGAGCTACATTGAGATGAACGTCAGTAAGCAAATCATAAGGCTTGACAACTCCTGACAAGACATATTTCAGAATGATCTTATTATTTTCACAATATTCAGGAATACGATTCTCATTAGTCCAACGCCGAAGTAAAGAAAAAAAACTATTCTGTAAATTAAAATGCAACAATTTTTGTACTTCATCGATAAATATAATTATTTTTTTAAAACCAAGTTTTTCTATACAATCATTTGCCAAGAACTTCATAAAAGATAAGAAATTTTTAGAGGGATGTTTGTGACTATTTTTAGCCCAAAAATCATCCAGATACTTCGTATAAATATTATCTTGATGTGCATAATTGTCATCAATATAGGCACAAATATCATTTAGCAAATATATATAAAAACGTTTCTCACCAATCTTGTAATTTCCATAGTTAATAAGGTTAATATATATAGATAAATAGCCATTTTCTTTTAATTGATTGCTAATTTTGAATATTAAGCTAGATTTACCCATTTGGCGTGGTGCTAAGACGTAGCATAAAAAATCTTCTATTTCATCAGAAGAAAGAAAGTTATAAAGCTCTGTATCTGCTTTTCGTGGGACATAGCTAGGATGTCTTGGAATCAAAGCTCCACCTTTTGTATAATAATATGAAGATTGATTAGCTGTCATGATATCGATCTAGGTGTTTTGTGTAATATTCTTTATAAAGTTTAAATCGAGGTACTAATTGATTTGCTTCTAATTTTATTAATCCAGATTTTTCAAGTTTAAATCTTGCAAATGGATCTTGCCAAGGTATACGTTTCAATGTTTTCAAAAAATAAAGACTAACCTGATCATTATCACGAAACATTTTCAGATTAGGCCACAAATAATCATCAAAAACACGATTTTTTTCCGCTACAATAGACTCAAAAAAAGATTGAATCAAATCTTCATCTTTCATAGATTTATTGGCTCTTTTTATATATCCCAATTCAAACAACGTCCGATTGACTAAATATGGATGACCACCAATCCACTCCATAATTTTTTTGATAGCCATATCATCTAATTTTAGACCATATCTCCAAGATTGCAATTGTATTTGATTAAAAGTGAATTCAGGCAAAAGTATAGCTTCTCCAACATTATGTAGTGGAGAACAAATTGAATTTTGAAAGTTAATATAACGCTCAGTAGAATAAGCAATTATGACATTACTCCAAATCAGTTTATCTGATATTGTTTCTTTCATTTTTGTTTCGTACCAAGTGCGTAAATTATCACAAAAATCAAAATAAACATTTTCATTATCGAGAATAGCATCAATATCATCAATAATCAAAGTTTTTGAACGATTTATTTGAGAAAATATATATTTTTCTAAGTGTTTATTACAGTTAGATGATGGTGTTTGTATATCGCGCCAATTCTCTTCTAATCTCGGCAGATCATTACTATTCAAATATGGTAAAAATTCATCTTCAACTAAAGCAGCAAATGTTTTAAAAAATTCTGTGGAACTTTTTTGAGAAGTGCGATCAATTACATTAGAACCAAATTTTATATATGCTACAATCTGATTATATTTTTCTTCTAAATGTTTTTTTAATCTGTTCAACAGAGTCGTTTTTCCCGTACCTTTTGTTCCAACAATTCGGACAAATTGAAGTTTATTGTTATTAACACTTGTTTTGAAGAGATCGAACAGCTCTGTTTGTTTTAAGTTAACATAATATTTTGATTCAAAATCTAAACTCTTTGTCAATGGCTTGGTGAGAATTTTGTATGGTTTTAATTGCTGAAAAGGAACGTATTGCGTCAGATTATATTCTATCAAATTATCAGCATATCTAGCAAATAAATTAATCAATTTATGCTTACGATGTTTCCCATCTCTTTGTATATCAAATTTATCATAAAGGTGATTGAAGTAAGATGTTTGTATTGAGTTTTCAGCCAAGCCTATCTTCTCAGCAATTTCTTTTTTTGTTTTGTTATTTATCATCTCGATCAATACCTCTTGTCTTGTTTCATTTCTGTCAGCAATGATAGAATTTAGTCTATTTAAAAAATCTTGATATGAATCTATTGGCATTTTTACTTGGTAAAAGTTGAAATTTCATCAATAATTTTGAATAGACATTTGGCTTGATCGTCGAGAACTGTATTTTACAGGGCTTCCAAACAGTTTTTTTCCAATCATATCTTAATTGGCTAAAAATTTTTGGATTTAGTAGTAGGCTATCCCATAATTCAAACAGAATTTCAAATCATTTTATTTGTTTGCCTTATTGATTTCGGTTTTTTAATAAAAAAAAACAATAACCAGAGCGCAAGCTCAATAAAGAGGTGGAAAGTGTTTTTTTGTTGATTAACAAAGAACATTTTCTCAAAACAGACCTCCTAAAAACATATTGACTATCCAGTCAAACAATTTTCTATCCCCTTTTGTTGCAACAGAACCACTAGATAATAGAGAAAAGATGATTGATAAAAAGATCAAGATCTGTTTTTCTGTGTGTTTAGTAACTCTTGCACAACGAGAAAAAATAAACGAAAATTGGCATACATCGAATAAAAACCTTATAGAAACATAGGAGGTTACTTATGCGCTTCAAAAAATGGCGATGCACTAAACCTATTTTTTTTTCGGACTCTGAAAAGGGAAGGGTGGAAGTTGAAATTTCCCCCGGACAAGAAGGACGCGCGTACTTCAGAGGAACTACATTTCCTGCCGAGTTGCACGAGTGTAATGTGACTTTGCGCCCCCAAGAGCGGATTACCGTCGTGGGACGGTCTGGCATTACCCTCCTTGTGCGTCCGTTTAATGCCTGTTAGAGAAAGATGCGCTCTAACGACTCTCAATTCAAGCCTTACAAACGCATCAAGAAATATAACCAACACCAAGTTTCAATCATGATCTGTCCAACTGTCAAGCCTTCTCAAGGGGGATTTCCTTCCCCCTCCCAAGGGCAAATCCAACTGATCTTCAAAGCGATCGCCGACGAAAACCGCCAACAAGCGGCCTTTCTTCTGGAGCAACTTGCCGCGAACCCCGGACAGTTGCCCTCCCAATTCCTCAAAAAAATGGCGCAAGCCTTGTTGCTTGAAGATTTTACCGCCTTGTCGGAAGATTTCATCGAGCAGAAATTTATCGGAAAAGGCAGCTATTTCCTCTTGATTGCCCCCCATCAAATACGTCGCGAAGGGAAAATCACGACCAAATTAAGCGGAATTTACGGTCGAGTTCTGAATATTCTCCAACCCTCGACAGAACGCTTAAATGCCTGCATTTTCGATCTTTTCGGCAGCCAACCTCAAGACATTCCCACCGTTTTGCCCTTCAAGCCAATTGCAGCTTGCGGCAACTTGGACGGGGAAAGCGGAGAAGCCTTCATTGTTGCCAATGGGTGGCTAATTCCCCATAGCGTTCGCGGTCCTGCCCTTAACAATATGAAAGAGCAACGACGACGAACTCTCAAATCTGGAGGTGAATGTATCCGGGCAATCTTTGAACCCAAAAGTGCAGACCTGATTTTGCAGGCCACGAACGGAGAAGGAATTGGCGATCGCAACCGTCACCTCGAATACCAAATGCACGATGCGGGACACGCAACGGGGTTGGGACTCGATCGCAAAGTTCGCGACAACCTCTTCCCCAACTATTGGTACGGCACCATTGAAGAATACCGCTCCGATGGCGTTGCCTTTGAACTCGCCCATCGCCTTTTCTCCCCCGAGGAAGCTGGGCAATTGATTGCAATGAACCTCTTCGTGCGCTTTGGTTTGGATGCCCACCGACGGGGAGGACGCGATCGCGATGCTGATGTTAACGTCGGTCTTTTAACCTTAGATCGCCTCTTCCAAAGTCACGCCCTCTATCTCACGAAAAACGGGCAATTGGGACTGCGAAACCCTAGTTACGAAGGCTTAATTAAAGCCGTCGAACAACAGCGCACGGATGCCGTACACCTGACTCGCCGGGAATTAACCCTCGAGCATTCTACCGGACTGTTTCATCTCTACGGTTCCGTTAGCATTCAAAGTGCAACCCGAGAGATTTTCAACGGTTCGATTTTAGAACGGTGTCGCGGTATTTGGCAAAACCTGCGTTAATTCGTTAACCCATATCGGGGCTACTCTCGTAGCCCCATCGATCGCTAATTCTTAGGAGTAAATGAAAATGATTTACAAACTCAAATTCAATCCTCGCATCGCTGAAATCGTACCGGATTATACGGCTGTAATCCTCTATGCAACTAACTTGCAAAATCAACCCAGCACAGATTACAGTACCCAAGTTCTTCGCAGTGCAGAACGGGAACAACGGGAAAAATTCGGCACGGAAAAACGCTCATCTCATCCTCATATTGCAGCTTGTCGCCAAGCCTATAAAAATTTTGGCGCAAAACAAAAAAAATATCTCTGTTCTGCTGAAGCTCTCCTCAGTCGCACTTTGAAAGGGGAGGATTTACCAACGATTAACTGCATCGTCGATCTCTACAATGCCGTCAGCATTCGTCACGTTCTCCCCATTGGCGGAGAAGATTGGGATCGACTGACCAGCGATCTAACCTTAACCATTGCCTCGGGAGACGAACCTTTTGTTATTTATCAAAAAGGACAAGAAGCGATCGAATATCCCCATCCCGGCGAACTCATTTGGTTGGATAGTACCGGGGTTACTTGTCGGCGTTGGAACTGGCGACAATGCCATCGCACGGCTATTACTTTCGATACGGGTAATATTTACTTTGTTCTCGATGGTCTTGCACCTTATACCCGAGAACAACTCATGGCAGCCACGGAAGAATTGATACACCATTTGAAAATAGTTTCTCCAAACTGTCACATCGAACAAGAGATTTTGTCTTCTAACAACCCAGTGCCAGTGTCATAAACAAGGAGATCGCGATCCCAACACCTCTTGAATTTTTCTCCAAGATGATTGGGGCAGTACCTTCTGCTAGTTTTACTCTAACTGGTGAAGTAGTAACTGCCCTATTTTTTTTAAGTTTATTTTTTTCACCTAACGGTGAGGTATGGCAAATCAACCCGATCGCAAACAGCCATGCAGCCACCGAACTATAACAGCCTCCTGCAAAACATTTTAGGCCGTTCCCATGCTCCTCACCCCGAAAATTTACCCGAACCCGATCGCCCCGATGCTGCCAATATCATTGAATTTCTTGGAGACGAGCTCCTGTGGAGTGAAACCATCGCAGCACGAAAACCCCTGCTCGAGTCAATTCCCACCACTCTCCCCAAACCTCTCAGAAGAGCGCTCAAAAAACAAGGAATCCAGCAACTCTACTCCCATCAAATCGAAACCCTCAATACCATTCGCAAGGGCAAAGATGTCATTCTCAGTACCGACACGGCAAGCGGTAAATCTTTAAGCGCTTATGTCCCCATCCTCGAAGGCATTCTCCAACATCAGCATACCGCCCTTTCTTTTTACGGCTTAAAGGCACTGACCTCTGACCAAGGAGAAAAACTGAACGCTTTACTCGAAGGCATTCCCGAAACCGTCCGTCCCCAACTGGCAATGCTGACGGGAGACACCCGCAAAGAAGAACGAGAACGATTGCTCGAGCGATCGCCCGGTATCATCGGTGCAACTCCCGAACTCATCCATTATGCCCTGCGCGGTACTTATTGGAGTCAGCCTTGGCAGCAGTTTCTCGCCCACCTGCGCTACGTCCTGCTCGACGAGGCTCACGCTTACAATGGGGCTTACGGGGCAAATATGGCGAACTTGCTGCGACGGCTAAAACTGGCAGTCGATCGCTATAGAGGCAATTCTCGTCGATTGCAATTTATCTTTTTGAGCGCTACGGTGGGCAACCCCAGCCAACTCGCACGATCCTTGTCGGGAAGGCGACGCAAACGCAATTCTCCCCAAAGCGATCGCCTCGTTTGGATTCATCGAAGCGGTGCGGGAATGCCGGAGCGAGAATTAATCGTTGTCAAGCCGACCAACAACCCCAACCCGGATGCAGCTAAAATCCTGCTGTTTCTTTTGCGGCAAGGGTTGCGAGGCATTTGTTTCTGTAATGGGAGAGCAACAATTAAAAACCTGCTGGCCACCCTGCGAACAGAAGCGGCCTCTCAAAAGTACCCGAACATTGAGGGGCAAACAGCGATTTTTTATGGAGGATTGACCGGAGAGCGCCGCAGTGAAATTATAAGCGGACTTCAAGAGGGACGAATGCGCTGTCTTTTGAGTACCAGTGCTTTAGAAGCAGGCATCGATTTGGCAGAGTTGGATTTTGCCCTCATTCGAGGCTGGCCGGGTTCGTTGCAGGGTTTCCGACAGCGCATCGGCAGGGCGGGACGCAAGCAGAAGGGATTGGCGATTTTTCTGCCCTTGGAGCGATCGCCGTTAGACCGCTACTACGCCCAACACCCGGAACTCCTGCTCTCCGCCCCCGCAGAACGAGTGTCCTTCAATGCCCGCTATCCCGTCGATTTGGGCAAGCATTTGATGTGCGCGGCAGTGGAAAGCGGCATCGAGAGCGATCGCCTGAAGCGCTATTTTGGTAAAACTGCTCCTCACATTGCCTCGGCTTTGTTAGAGCAAGGGGCATTGCGAAAAACGCGAGGGCGTTTGTGGGCAAAGGGATTTCCCCATCGAGATGTCAATTTTCGCGGGGGGTTGGGAGGCAGCACGGTACGATTGACGAACGAACAGACGGGAGAGGCGATCGAGGAGATGAGTTTGGAAATTGCCTATCGAGAAGCGTTTTCGGGGGCAATCTACCGCACTCAAGACAGCAACGGGCAAATGGTAACTTATCGTTCTCTGTCTCTCGATGTAGAAACCCGTCAAGCCACCTTGCAACCCATTCCGGAAACTTCAACTTATACAGTGGCGGAAAGTCGCACCGATACTCGCATTTTGCAGGATTTGGTCGCTCCCAAACAGTTGAAATTGAATTTATCGGAGGAGGTGGGAGAAGGCAATGCTTTTCTGCGTTTATCGTGGGGCGAGGTGAGTCATAGTATTTCCGGCTATCAAGTGCTGGTGAAGGAGTACGAGCAAACCTGTTTGAATCGCAAATGCGTCAATTACAGAGAAGCGTTACCGGGGCGAAAGTTGTGTCCGGTTTGCGGCAGGCGATCGCGTCGGGCAGAGTTGACGAAGGTGGTGGATGAGGTAGAATTCGAGCAACCGTATGCGATTCGATTTACGACTCCCATCGCTCAAATCTCTTTTGATAAGCCTGTTAATGAGTATCTGCAAAAATGCGCGTCAAGGTTGTTAAAGGCGGTAGAGTCGGATTCTGCGATCGCGGGAGTTTTACGAGATTATCCGGCATCATTGTTGGGGGTGCATAGTTTCGGGCATCAGATTTTAGCGGCTTTCCCGTTGGTGGTGTTGGGGTCGCTCAATGATATGAACTATATCGTAGAAGCCAGAAACAGCAAGGATTGTGTTGGATATTTTTACGACCTTAGCGAGAGTGGGAATGGCAGTGCGGAGGCAATTTTTCGGCATTTGTCAAAGTTGGCTCGGGCGGGGGCAGCACTCGCTCGCAATTGCGATTGTCAGTACGGTTGTCCGAAGTGTCTCATTTTGTCGGGCTGTCCGGATGGCAATCAGGCTTTGTTGAAACAGATGGGGTTATTCTTGTGCGATTCTATTGCTTCAATGTAAGGCATTTGGGATATCGAGATTCATAGGCTGGCGATCGCCATTTTAAGAGGCACTTCCAACCTTTCCAAGAATGCCAGCCCTTAACTTGAGCGAACTTTCCTTACTCAAACGACAAGCGCAAGGAAAGCCTCTTCACCTCTCCAAATCTTCCGAACTCCAACGCCAACTGCAATTTATTATCCGACAAAAGCGCCTCGAATTGCCTATACAATCTTTGCTCGAAGACCATCTTCTCCTCGATCGCTGGATTCAACAACTTGAAGAATGCTTTCCGCCTCTATTTTGCTCCAAGAAAAAGCTCTTTTTAAACTTGCCTTTAATGAGCCGATTGCATTTCACATCAAACCATTACGAACTCATCGAAATCAAGGCGAATATCGGCTTTGTTAACAATAAAATTCGAGTGTTTGAATGGTCGGTTCGCCAACCTAAAGTAACTTGGCAGGATAAAGTGAAACTCTGGGTCGTTGCCAATTACTTCAAAATTGACCCCAATCGCCTCAAAATGACTATCTTTGCTCTACACCCCGATCGCCCGGTACAAAGAATTATAACCCGCTCGAATCGGCGATCGCATTACAAAGTCGAGAGATTACTCAAAGATTTGCTTGTCGGAAAACAGGCTAAAAATTCTCGTAAAAGCATCCGAAAGTACCTCGAACTGACGAATATTGACCAGATTGAAGAAGTTCCGTTGTGAATTGCTAAACCGATCGGTGGAGGTCATCGACCAAACTGGATCGCTATACTGGGGATTCTAATCTAACGAAATAGAACCATGAGTATGACAGCGATCGCCTCTACCCTCACCGTTTTGATTGTCGAAGACGACCCCATGATGCAGGTTGGCCTCTCTACTGTAATCGACCAACAAACTCACCTCACCGTTGCTGCCAAAGCTGAAAATGGAGTGCAAGGCGTACAAGAAAGCCTCCGACTCAAGCCCGATATCATCATTATGGACATCGGATTGCCCAAACTTGACGGTATTGAAGCCACCAAGCAGATTAAAGCCGAACTGCCCGATACTCGCGTTCTGATTCTAACCGCCTGCACCGATCGCCAGCAAGTTTTAGCGGCCTTTGCCAGTGGTGCGGATGCCTACTGCGTTAAAGGGGCAACTATCGAACAACTCAAAGCCGCTCTCACCGCAGCCAGCGAAGGATCGGTCTATCTCGACGCACGTATTGCCGATTGTATCCTCAAGCAACAGCCCCCGCACTCTCCCCTTCCCCAAGGAAAGCCGGAGAATTTTGGCTTTAATAAGCGAGAATTGGAAATTGTCGAACTCATTGCCGAAGGCTACAACAACTCGGAAATTGGCGCAAAACTCAACCTCAGCACCAACACCATCAAAGGATACGTGCGACAAATCTTTGCCAAACTCCAAGTCAACAGCCGCACCAAAGCCGCTCTCAAAGCATGGCATTGCGGACTCGTCAAACCGGAATTGTAAACCAAAACTGACTGCCTCGACCGGGTTTGGACTTCACCCCAATGCGTCCCCCGTGTGCTTCGACAATTTGGCGACAAATGTAGAGTCCCAACCCCAAACCCTGCTGTTTTTTGCCCTGACCCCGGACGTAGCGATCGAATAAACGCCCGCACTGTTGTGGAGGAATGCCGATGCCGTTATCTGCAACGATGCAGCGCACTTCCGTTTCCTTGGGAATGGCAGCAACGGTCAACTTTAACCCGGGTTTGTTGTATTTGAGGGCATTGCCGATGAGATTATCGAAAATGCGAGCCAGTTGGTCGGGATCGGCTTCAATGCGAGGTAAATCTTTGGGGATGCGATAGTCCAATTGAACCCGATGTCGCTCGAACATCGATCGCCATTCTCGCAGCAAAGATTGGGTAAATGTCGGTAAAACAACCCATTGAGGCTGAAGCGAAATTGCTTCGGTTTCGGGAGGATCCGTGGTTAGGGAGTCGATGAGGCGCAACAGGCGATTGCAGCTTTGCACCATTGTTTCCCGCATCGATCGCTCTAAAATGGCTTGACCTGCCTCGTTAGAGTGCGCCCCTCGCAAGGTCATTCCGAGTCCCGCTACCGGGTTGCGGAGGTCGTGGGAAACGGTGTGGAGGAGGACTTGCAACCGTTCTTGTGCGGCTTGGCGATCGCGGATTTCTCGAGCCAGTTGTTGGTTTTGGGTTTGCAACTGTTCTTTTTGCTGGCTCAATTGCAACTGGGTGCCGACTCGCATGAGGATTTCTTCCTCTTGAAAGGGTTTGGTAATGTAGTCCACCCCACCCACTTGAAAGGCTTTCACTTTATCGAAAACGCCATTTAAGGCGCTGAGAAAGAGAATGGGGACGGGTTGCAGGGCAGTCATGCTCTTGAGTTGGCGGCAGACTTCGTATCCGTCGATATCGGGTAACTTAATATCCAAGAGGATTAAATCCGGGACTTGCTTTTGAACGGCAGTTAAGGCACGCTGACCGTTGAGGGCATTCCGCACTCGATAACCCTGCTGTTCCAGCATCGAGGAGAGCAGGCGCAGGTTTTCCGGGCGATCGTCAACGATTAGGATATCGGCATTCATCGGGAGCGAGAAAAATACACATTCAAGCTGACTTGAATCGATAATTTCCTACTATACATTGGATTTTTGGAAATTGAGCGAGGCTAGTAATAGGTTGGCAAAGTAGCATTTGGATCTACAGGAGCATTATTGAGAAAGTCTACAAAATTTACAGAAGGAGTACCACCATCTCCTGAACCAGTTTGAAGTAGTGGAGTTGTTCTAGCTCCCATACGAATATCGTTCAATTGTTGAATCAGTTCGGATGGATCCGATCCGGGATGTAGGGTAAACAGTACACTTTCTGAGTTACAAGCACTTCGACTATTGCCTACAGCACAAATTACACCCTGTCGATTCACGCTTCCTCCCCTCAGATAACGGAGAATGCCTGCTTCGTGAAATCGTTGAAATTTTCGGCTAACAATCTGGCATCGTTTTAAGGGATCGTATCCAGAACCCGTAAAAAATTCGGATTGCCAAAGAATTATCGGGATATTGCCTCGATGAGTTTGAGCAATTGTTGCCGGACTATTATTGCTAACAGCACAGATAAATCTTGTGTCTTGCTGTGCTAATGTTGGCATTTCTTGCATGAGAGAAAAGCTCATACTCAAAATACCTAACAGAGTTAAATTGACAAGAGATTTAATTTTCATAGCTTTTACCACAATGGACGGTTATCAGGAGGATTGGGATTAGGATTGGGATTATTTCCACTTATCCAAGGTGGATCGCTAGGTGAAAGCGACTGGCAGTTACCGTTACTACAATTGAAGAGTCTTACAGTTTTAGGTATCGCAGCAAAATCTCCTATATTGCTACAGCCGTAGGCAATCCGAAAATAGCCATTTTCTCCCCAGTCATCTCCCCAAGAGTTACGCCCAATCCAATACCCTTCTGCATCATCCCAACCAATCAGGTTCACTGCATGATTAATCCGAGTATTGCTGCAACCTCCCCCATTACCTCCAAAAATACCTCCTTGGTAAGCATGAAAAGCTGGGTTAGAGTATAGACCAACCCAAACACTCCCATTTTGCAAAATTGCTTTCTTAATCGTTTCAATATTAGCGGCTGAGTCACCATCTTCTTTCGTCACAAAGCTAAACGATCTCGGAGCAAATAAACGCCCTGTGGCAATACGAAGTATCTGCTTACAAATTGATTCGATTGTTTCATAGGGATATTGCGATTCTGAAACCAATCCAGAGCTTTCGAGATATCGATAGTCTGAATCGCTTTCAGTTACCCATCCTCCTTGACATCCATAACCGTTGGTGTTGCAGGACAAAATCTGCTGTTCGCTCAAATTCAAATTATTGGGAGTTCGGTAGCGACTGCTAAAAGCAATTTCATAAGAACTTACCGCAGCAAATGCCCAACAACTTCCACACTCTCCTTGAGAACGAATTGGAGGAACTACATTCCAATCTCTAGCATCAAAGCGATTTGATGTAACGCCAACCGATGGAGGGGGAACAATTGAAGGACTAAATCCTGCTGGAACTCGAGTTCCAGATAGAACAGAAAGCAAAATGCGGAAAGCGTCACTATCACCAATTTGGAATGTCCATTGTTCCTGTCTTGCTTGCTCTTGAAGTTGTGCGAGTTCTTGACGAGCTTGTTCTTCAGTTTTTCGAGTGGTTGAGGGATTGGGTTGAGGCTGGGGCTGAGAACCAACCTTTTCTAATCTAAAAGTTCCAGATACTGCTCCACCAATGGTACAACCCGAATACGTCATTGTACCAGTAATTGTCTGGTTACTCGAATCAATTGTTCCTTTTAGTTGCAATTGTCCATCAAATTGTCCATCAGGAGAATCAAGTTGATTGCCAGAGATATTCAAATTTATCTGTACTCCTCCCATACTGAACCACCCATTATTCTCACCATCTGCACCAAAGCCCTCGCCCTCAATTGTTAATTGAAGTCTTTCAGCAGAGTCAATAATTTGAGCGGGACGAACAACAGTAGGTAAAACTAAACACTCCTGCCCATCGTTAGTACCATCACCATCACTATCTATTACCCTGAAGGTGAAATCATTTCCTGTGTATCTCCATGCACCACCAAGATTAAACTGGCTCTGAGCAATTTCAGTAGAATTCTCAAGCTGTTGAACTGAACGAGAACCTTCTTTTGACAAGACAACTTTAGTAGGTATATTTGAGGTGGCTGCAAAAATTATAGGTAACAGAAAATAACTCCAACGCATAGCTCGTTTTCTCCTTTAAGCGAGAAGCTGATTTGAATATATATAAAATCTTGCTTTTCAAGATAAGTTATCTTGGATAACGAATCTTTCTGTATCCGTAAGATTGTAACAATTCTTGAAAAAATAAAACTAACTTACTTGATATCCATAGGACTTATGCATTGATAAAAAGAACAAAGTATGCAGATGATAAGTTGAATTCCCAAGCGATCGCAGGAGAAAACCCACCAGATAGAGATATAAACCATATGTTAGAGCAAAAATTATCAACAGAAATAATGATTTTTTCATTTTTAATTCCTCATATGCTTGAATTATCGAGCGATCGCGCCACCAAATCCCCAATCAAATCCAAGCGAAACTCCGCCACCCATTCCAACAAACGCGCTTTCAACTGAGCCTGAGAATCTGGCAATTGCGCGATCGCCTGCTTGACGAGAAGCGGGTCTCCCGTATCCGCAGCATTGGCTAATTGTTCCAACAGCGATACCGAAACTTTGGATAAAGATTGCAAGGTAAATTGTAGCGAAATGCGCGAATCCGGCATCTCGAAAGCACTATCCACCGAAGGCTGTTCGTACAGGTATTTCACCCCCAAATGCTTGGCCATCTTCTCAAAAATGACATCCTCGCGAAATGGTTTGACCACCAGATCGTTGTAACCCACCTTCAACAACTGAGAGCGCTTTTGGGATAGAGTGCTGGCTGTCAGGGCGATAATTATCGGGCGATCGCCGTCGAGGAGAGAGCGAATTTTTTGAGTGGCTCGATAGCCGTCCATCACCGGCATCCGAATATCCATCCAAATCAAGTGAGGTTGCCAGTCCTTCCATTGCTCTACTGCTTCTCGTCCGTTAACCGCCTCTCTCACTTCAAACCCTACCTCCTTCAAAAACCGCGTTAACAACAAGCGATTTTCCGCAACATCCTCAACCACTAAAATGCGATACTCCGGCTGACCCGGTGCCAAGATGCTGACCCGACCCCGTTCCATATAATTCCGCACGTCTTCCGCTCGAGCGAGTTTGGCATCGATAGTAAAGTGAAAGCAACTGCCCGAGCCGACGCGACTTTCAACCGTCATTTCTCCCCCCATCAATTCCACGTAGCGGCGACTGATAGGCAGTCCCAACCCCGTCCCCTGCTGGGATTTGCGCCCCGCCTCCGTTTGAACGAAAGAAGCAAATAACAAATCCATTTCTGCCGCAGCAATTCCCATCCCCGTATCTTCTACAGTAAATGCCAGACGACAGCGATCGCCCGAAGATTCCACCCGTCTTGCCTCGAGGCGCACCGATCCGGTTTCTGTAAATTTAATCGCATTGCCCAACAAATTGATGAGGATTTGGCGCAATTTGCGATCGTCGGTTTTAATATAGTGAGGAAGTTGAGAAATACCGTCAAACTCCAAATTCAAACCCTTCGTCTCGGCTTTTAAACGAAACATCTCCTCTAAAGTTTCCAATAAGCGCATCAAATCGAAACTGCGCTCCACCAGAACCACGCCTTCCGCTTCGATTTTGAACATTTCCAAAACATTATCGATCAGTCCCAACAAATGCTGACTGCTGCGATTGACAATATCGAGATATTCTTGCTGTTCGCGGGTAAAGCCATCGGTTCGCGCTAACAATTGGGTAAAGCCGAGAATGCTATTGAGGGGAGTTCGCAATTCGTGGCTCATGTTCGCCAAAAAGCGGCTTTTCGTGCGGTTGGCAGCTTCGGCTTCTTCCTTAGCTCGCTCGAGGGCTTGCATTTGCTTTCTCTCGCAGTCTCCGTCGATATTGCGAGCGATCGCGCAACAAAATTCTTGACCTCGATATTGAGAGAGGTGGAGAACGACCTCCACGTTAAGGGTGCGACCTTCTTTGGTGCGGTAGATAGATTGCAGAGATAAGCGCCTTCGCTCTCGTAACAGGCGAAAGCGGCTTTTCCACCTCCGCGTCGAGAGTCCCGATTCGAGGTGGCCCAGGTGCATTCCTCCCGTGAGTTCCTCGCGAGAATATTTCAGGATCGACGCGGTGGAATGATTGGCGTAAAAGAGGCGACCGGAGGGTTTGACGAAAAAGATGCAGTCTCGCGATCGGTGGAACGCGAAACGCAGCAATTGCAGGTTTTTCTGAGTGGATGGAGGAGCGGTTTTGCTCATGGTTGCGATTCGATAGGACCCTTTTACGCTTGGATTTTTATGGTAGCCAATCGAGCTACTCCTCTGCCTCTTTCCCAATTTTGAGGGCGGATAGGCGTTTTTGCAATCGTTCTGTTTCTGGAGGGGATGCGATCGCCTCGTCCGGTTCGTCGGGATGGGGCAACAACCGATAGGCTTCCCGAATGCGGTTTTCCAACTCTAGGTCGAGATCGATGCCTCGGGCGTGGTACTCTGCACGTTGCTCCAATTGGGGTCGGATTTGCGAATCCCAAAGGGCTTCCGATTCCTTTGCCCGTCGAATATCGCCTTGAGAGACGGGGATTTTGAGTGGGTAGGGAAAGAGTGCCTCGCTGCCGGAACCGTAAGCAGGAGACGTAATCACGCATTTGCCTTGAGGAAAGCGAACGATTTCGTCAGCACTAATGAGAGGTTTTTTCTGTACCGACTCGCTCCAGTTAATCGAACGAGTGGTTTGCTGCTGTCCCATCGAGTTGCCCGTGGAACGATTGCGGAGAGTCACTTCAGTTTCGCCATAGCGCTTGGAATACTGTTCCGCCGTTTCGTAATCTCCGGGGTTGAACAGGACGTGAGTAGAAAGAGCAGAGGCGATCGCTTTGCCCTGCTTGTCCCCATAGCGATCGTACAGTTGGTTGAGACTTTGAATGCCAATAATCGGCACCCCACCATTGCTGCGATATTCATTGACCCAATAGGCAATCCGATCCAATCGCAAGGATGGAAACTCATCCAAAGAGTAGTGGTCTGTCAAGTTTGAATTGAAGGATAAAGTTTTTTAAGTTTAATACGAGC
>NZ_JCAMRX010000046.1:0-50950 GCF_059821285.1 Spirulina sp. LEGE 11439 | reverse complement strand
CGATGAAGTGCGAACCGCTCCTGAATGGATTCAGTTGGATTTGTTCGGGGAATCCTCGTCTCTTTAGAGCGGGGAGGATGTCAATGGCTTTTTCTCGTATCCTAACGTAAGTTCGGGATAAGGAAGGGAGGATGGAGTACGCTGAACACGCAATAGTCTATTTTCAAGATTGTTTGTTCCCTTCAAACACCATCTTTTCTAATATGAAAATCAGCCCAAAAAGAATCCTCGCGATTAATATCCCAAAATAGGCTGGGTTGCCGATTTTGAAATATTTTGTCGTAGTAATGACAAACTTCAACGATCTCCTGGAGAGTTTGCCACCGTCCGAGGGTTTCTTCACTCAAAGACCCCGAACTCCCAAAAGCAAACGTCCAATTTCTGGCCGGTGTTGTTGGTAAAATCAGCGAGTGCAACCGTCTCCGTATCCAGCGATCGATGTGAAACTTCTTCAAGGCTCTTGCGATGAGATGATTGCCACCGACAAAAATATTAGCCATTTCAAAGTATTTTTGTGCTGCGATCGGCTTTACTTCTAAAGCGAGGTAATTAAATTGACTAATTAACTTAAAATCTGTATATCCAAGCTCGTTTAAATTAGGTAAAAAAGCGAATGTTTCTTTCCCTTTTTCAACTGAGATGTATTGAGGTAAATTATCTTTGTTTAATGCTTCTAAACATAAGCGATCGTAGCCTTCAATATCAATTTTTAAATAGTAGGGCGTGCCATATTCTTCAAGAATCGAAATAAAAGGGCGACAGGTCACGTCGATCGCGTGGTGAGGGCTACCATGACGAGACGCTGACTCGCGGCTAAAAGAACTCCATTCAGAATGAGATTCACAAATCCAAAAGGGAAGAATTCCTTCCTCTCGGGCGATCGCAACATTGAGAATGGTTAATTGACCTGTCGCAATTTCTCGACTAAATCGTTCTTGGGCGCGATCGACAAGGTCGGGATCGGCCTCGATCGCCAATACTTTAAAATTCCGGCTGAGATAATAGGCGGTATCTTCGCCTTTATTCATCCCAACATCATAAATTAAATTGGAAACCATCTTGACAAGTGAGCTGAGAACCTATGTTGAAGAGTATAACACTAACCAACAGTAAGACCTTTGCCTTTTGTCAAGAACATTGGTTCTAAGTTCCCTCTGTTTCCATCCGCAATCGTACCGACTCGGCATGGGAGTGCAGTCCTTCCGCATTGGCAAGGGTTTGAATTGCCCGAGACATCTTACTCAGTGCCGTCTCGGAATATTGAATAAGACTTGAATGTTTCATAAATGTTTCTACGCCTAACGCAGAGGCATATCGTGCCGCTCCCGAGGTGGGTAAAGTATGATTGGGTCCGGCTAAATAATCTCCTACGGCTTCCGGGGTGGAATTGCCCAAGAAAATTGCCCCCGCGTGACGAATGCGATCGATTAAACTCCAAGGATCGGCAATTTCTAGCTCTAAATGTTCCGGTGCAAAGAGATTGGAATAATAAGCCGCCGTTTCCAGAGAATCGACAATGACAATTAACCCATAATGAGCGATCGCCTTTTCCGTTAAAATCCGGCGGGGATGGTTTTTTAGCTGCTCTTCAACGGCTGATTTTACCTGTTGCGCCAACCCTTCATTGGGAGTGAGTAAAATTGCCGCCGCAAGGGGATCGTGTTCCGCTTGGGCCAACAAGTCTGCTGCCACGTGAACGGGGTTGGCATGGCGATCGGCAATAATTAACACTTCCGAAGGACCGGCTAAAGAATCAATGCCCACGGTCCCATAAACCATTTTTTTCGCGAGGGTAACATAGATATTCCCCGGCCCCGTAATGACATCTACCTTGGGGAGAGTTTGCGTGCCGTAAGCCAAGGCTGCGATCGCTTGTGCGCCCCCTACGCGATAAATTTCCGAGATCCCTGCTTCTTGTGCGGCCACTAAAACGGCGGGGGTAATTTTCCCGGCTGCGGCTGGGGGCGTGACCATAACAATACGGGGAACCTTGGCCACTTTGGCCGGGATTGCGTTCATCAGTACCGTACTCGGATAGGCCGCCCGCCCTCCCGGAATATATAAACCCGCCCGATCGACCGGATTGTAGCGTTTACCTAACACCACCTCATCATCCCCAAAATGAACCCAAGATTTGGGGATGCGCTGGCGATGAAAGGCCTCAATTTGACGGCTTGCCAAAGCGATCGCATCGAGTAACTCCTTCGAGACCTGTTGGTAAGCCGCATCCAGTTCCGAGCCACTGACTCGCAGTTCCTCTACACCGATAATTTGCTTATCGAATTTTTCCGTATAATCGAGCAAGGCGCGATCGCCATCCCGCCTCACAGTTTGAATAATTTCCCGTACTGCTGCTTCTTGGGGCAGTGTTCCGCCGTCAGAGGTACGGCGGCTAATGCGCTCCAATTCGGTTTTAGCCTCAGTTGGTTCGGTGATGATTCGCAGCATAGAATCCCAATGCCCTTGCGATTTGGTAAATGGGAGTTTGGATTCCGACACTATTCTCAAGACGCAGCCTCAGATTTGCCGGATTCCTCTTCCTTATTCTCTAGCTTAGCTTGGATTCCTTGTCGGTTGCCCGCTCCTCCCGCTAGATATTGAAAAACTTTTCCCAAGCAGCTCAGGTCAGATTTCTTGGCAATTGCTTGCGCGAGTCTTGATAATAATGTTATATTAATATGTCCACAGTCCATACCCAGACTGAATTCCCAAACTCAATCGCAATTAGCAGAAATTTTTCTCTAGTTTTTCTAGATTTTTCTAGATTTCTCTAGATTTTTCTAGCATAACGCGATCGTTCCGCAAAGATCACTTTCTTCTAAAGTCTAAGACAACCGTGGCTAACTCTAAATCTGCAATCAAACGCATACAAATCGCCGAGCGCAATCGGCTGAGAAACAAAGCATACAAATCTGCTGTCAAAACCTTAATGAAGCGCTACTTTACGGCAGTAGAAACTTATGTTGCTTCCCCCACGACAGAAGGGAAAGAACAGGTAGATATGGCGCTCTCAAAAGCCTACAGCAAAATTGACAAGGCCATAAAACGCGGTGTTTTGCATCGAAATAACGGCGCGAGGAAAAAATCTCGCTTGGTCAGATTTTGGCAGCGAGTCGGTCAAAACGTGCAAGCTTCACCCGCATCATCAGAAGCCGTTTCTTAAGCCATTTCTGATGTCTTGCGATCGAATGGGGCAAAAATTATTTTCCCCACCCTCATATTTTGATACTCGAGCGAATTAATCTCAAAAAGCGGGTTTCAATGCAATTAATCGATACCCACGTTCATCTCAATTTTGATACGTTTCGAGAAGATTTAGATGCCCTGCAAACCCGTTGGCAAGAAGCTGGGGTCGTAAGGCTCATTCATTCTTGCGTAGAACCCAGTGAATTTCCCAAAACGCGATCGCTCGCCGATCGTTTTGGGAATCTTTCCTTTTCCGTTGGTTTGCATCCCTTAGATGCCCATAAATGGAAAGCAAACTCGCAAGATGAAATTCGCAGCCTCGCGATTTCCGATCCGCGAGTTGTGGCCATCGGCGAACTGGGTTTGGACTTTTTCAAAGCCGAAAACCAACAACAACAAAAAGAAGTTTGCCAAGCTCAACTCGAACTTGCCGTAGAACTGGATCTCCCAGCGATCATTCATTGTCGCGATGCGGCGGCATCATTGCGAGAATTAATTGAGCAAACAAACCGAAAAAAAGGCATCGTAGGAGGGGTAATGCACTGCTGGAGCGGTACGCCAGAAGAAACGCAATGGTTTCTGGAACTGGGATTTTATGTGAGCTTTAGCGGCATTGTTACCTTTAAAAAAGCAGAAAACGTCAAACAATCTGCTCGTATCGTTCCCAGCGATCGCCTATTAATTGAAACCGACTGTCCTTTTCTGTCCCCCATTCCCCAACGCGGAAAGCGCAACGAACCCGCCTTCGTTCGCCATGTCGCCGAAGAACTGGCCAAACTCCGCGAGTGCGACCTCGAAACCCTAGCTCGACAAACCACCGAAAATGCTTGTCGGCTGTTTAACCTAACCATCTAAACCAAATATTTAAACATCCAGAAGTTACCGAGAACGAAATAACCCAATCCCCCAACCCAAATCTCAAATCCCCATGAGCGAACTCACCCATCACCTCCTGCCCGACTTTATTGCCATTCAACGGTCGAGTTTTCGTTGGTTCTTAGAAACCGGACTGATTGAAGAACTCAACAGTTTCTCCCCCATCACCGACTATACGGGCAAACTCGAACTCCACTTTATCGGTCACGAATATAAACTGCACTCCCCCAAATACGACGTTGATGAAGCCAAGCGTCGGGATGCTAGTTATTCCGTACAGATGTACGTCCCGACCCGCTTGCTCGATAAAGAAAACGGCACGATGAAAGAGCAAGAAGTCTTCATCGGCGACTTACCCTTAATGACCGATCGCGGAACCTTTATCATTAACGGCGCAGAACGAGTCATCGTCAATCAGATCGTGCGCTCCCCTGGGGTTTATTACAAATCAGAAACCGATAAAAATGGTCGCCGTACCTACTCGGCCTCCCTCATTCCCAACCGAGGGGCATGGTTGAAATTCGAAACCGATAAAAATGGCTTGGTGTGGGTTCGCATCGACAAAACTCGCAAACTTTCCGCCCAAGTTCTCCTCAAAGCGATCGGTTTATCCACAGGGGAAATTCTCGATGCCCTGCGCCACCCGGATTACTATCAGAAAACCCTCGATAAAGAAGGAGACCCCAGCGAAGAAGAAGCCTTAATGGAACTCTATAAAAAACTGCGTCCCGGTGAACCCCCCACGGTTAACGGCGGTAAGCAGTTACTAGAGTCTCGTTTCTTTGATAATAAGCGTTACGATCTCGGCAAAGTCGGGCGTTACAAACTCAACAAAAAATTGCGCCTGAATATTGCCGACAACATTCGCGTGTTGACCTCCCGGGATATTATGACCGCCATTGATTACTTGATTAACCTCGAGTTCGATATCGGTCAAACCGACGACATCGATCACTTAGGCAACCGTCGGGTGCGATCGGTAGGAGAACTCTTACAAAATCAAGTCCGCGTCGGTCTCAACCGCCTCGAGCGCATCATTCGCGAACGAATGACCGTCAGCGAAGCCAACGCCCTCACCCCAGCCTCTTTGGTCAATCCCAAACCTTTAGTTGCGGCCATTAAAGAATTCTTTGGTTCCTCGCAACTGTCCCAGTTTATGGATCAAACCAATCCCCTCGCGGAATTGACCCACAAGCGTCGCCTCAGCGCCCTCGGACCCGGAGGATTGACGCGAGAACGGGCAGGCTTTGCCGTGCGAGACATTCACCCCTCTCACTACGGGCGGATTTGTCCGGTGGAAACCCCAGAAGGTCCCAATGCCGGTTTAATTGGCTCTCTCGCCACCTATGCCCGAGTCAACGAATACGGCTTCATCGAAACCCCTTACTATAAAGTTGAAGATGGGCGCGTGCTGCTCGATCGCTCCCCTGAATACCTCACCGCCGACCAAGAAGACGATTTGCGGGTCGCCCCGGGAGATGTGGCCACAGACGAAGAAGGCTACATCATCAACGATCGCATCCCCGTGCGCTATCGTCAGGAATTCTCCACCACCACCCCCAAACAAGTCGATTACGTAGCCGTTTCCCCAGTCCAAATCGTTTCGGTCGCTACCTCTCTCATTCCTTTCTTAGAGCATGACGATGCCAACCGCGCCCTCATGGGATCGAATATGCAGCGTCAAGCCGTGCCATTATTGCGTCCGGAACGTCCCTTAGTCGGAACGGGTTTAGAAGCCCAAGCCGCCCGAGACTCCGGCATGGTCGTCGTCTGCCGCACCCCCGGGGTAGCCGTTTACGTCGAAGCCACTCGCATCATCGTAAAATCAAACGTTTCCGCCAATATTGACGGCGGTATTGTCGGGTCGGAAGATTACAAATTTGATATTCGCGAATACGACGAATTCAAACGCAAAGATCGCGCTAAATTTCGGGCAAAATATGGCGATTGCATCGAATACGAAATCCAAAAATATCAGCGTTCCAACCAAGATACCTGCTTAAATCAACGTCCTTTGGTTTATCAAGGGGAAGATGTTGTCCCCGGTCAAGTTTTAGCAGATGGTTCCGCCACAGAAGGGGGAGAAATTGCCCTCGGTCAGAATATCGTCGTTGCTTATATGCCTTGGGAAGGCTACAACTACGAAGATGCCATTCTCATCAGCGAGCGACTGGTAATCGATGATGTTTATACCAGCATCCACATTGAGAAATACGAAATCGAGGCACGACAAACCAAACTCGGCCCCGAAGAAATTACGCGAGAAATTCCCAACGTCGGCGAAGATTCCTTGCGTCAACTGGACGAACGCGGCATTATTCGCATTGGAGCTTGGGTGGAAGCCGGAGATATTCTCGTGGGGAAAGTCACTCCAAAAGGGGAATCCGATCAACCTCCCGAAGAAAAATTGCTGCGGGCGATTTTTGGCGAAAAAGCGCGGGACGTAAGGGATAATTCCCTGCGAGTTCCCAACGGTGAAAAAGGCCGAGTCGTTGACGTGCGGGTGTTTACACGAGAACAAGGAGATGAACTCCCCCCCGGTGCAAATATGGTGGTACGGGTATATGTTGCCCAGAAACGCAAAATTCAGGTGGGGGACAAAATGGCCGGTCGCCACGGCAATAAAGGTATTATTTCTCGGATTTTACCCGCCGAAGATATGCCCTATCTCCCCGATGGTCGCCCGGTTGATATTGTCTTAAATCCCTTGGGGGTTCCCTCGCGGATGAACGTCGGGCAAGTCTTTGAGTGCTTGTTAGGCTGGGCTGGGGAAAATTTAGGGCTGCGCTTTAAAACCACTCCTTTTGACGAGATGTACGGCGAGGAAAAATCCCGAGAATCCGTTCATGAAAAACTAAAAGAAGCCAGTAAGAAGCAAGGCAAAAGTTGGGCATTCAATGAAGATAGTCCAGGTAAAATCCAAGTTTATGACGGACGCACGGGGGAACCCTTCGATCGCCCAGTCACCGTAGGTATTGCCTATATGTTGAAACTGGTTCACCTCGTTGATGACAAGATTCACGCCCGTTCCACCGGACCCTATAGTTTAGTCACCCAGCAACCCCTCGGTGGTAAAGCACAACAAGGGGGACAGCGCTTCGGAGAAATGGAAGTTTGGGCCTTGGAAGCCTACGGAGCCGCCTATATTTTGCAAGAGTTGCTCACGGTGAAATCCGACGATATGCAAGGGCGTAATGAAGCCTTAAACGCGATCGTTAAAGGCAAACCCATTCCTCGTCCCGGCACGCCAGAATCCTTCAAAGTGTTAATGCGAGAACTGCAATCCTTGGGCTTAGATATTGCCGTTCACAAAGTCGAGTCTTCTACGGATGGGACAAGCAACGATTCAGAAGTGGACTTGATGTCCGATGGCGATCGCCGTCGCGCCCCTTCGCGCCCCACCTATGAATCTCTCAGCAACGAAACACTACACGAAGAAGAAGTGTGAAACAGTCACCAGCGATGCGACCCTGGCGAATCGCATTCGCCCAAGGAACGCGCATCGAACCAGTCACCAGTTAAGAATGGGTAACAAATAACAAAAATGAGTAGAAATCAAAACGAACAGCGTTTCGACTATGTTAAAATCGGTCTGGCTTCCCCAGAGCGCATTCGCGTCTGGGGAGAGCGGACTTTACCGAATTCCCAGATTGTGGGAGAAGTGACCAAACCGGAAACGATTAACTATCGTACTCTCAAGCCGGAAATGGATGGCTTATTCTGCGAGCGGATCTTTGGTCCGGCGAAAGATTGGGAGTGTCATTGCGGCAAATACAAGCGGGTGCGACATCGCGGTATCGTGTGCGAGCGTTGCGGTGTTGAAGTCACCGAATCTCGAGTTCGCCGCCATCGCATGGGCTTTATTAAGTTAGCCGCTCCAGTTACTCACGTTTGGTATCTAAAAGGGATTCCGAGTTACTTGAGTATCCTCTTGGATATGGCATTAAGAGATGTAGAACAGATTGTCTATTTTAATGCTTACGTGGTCTTAGAACCCGGTAATGCCAGCAATTTATCCAAGCGCCAACTCCTAACGGAAGATCAGTGGTTGGAGTTGGAAGAACAACTCTACGCCGAAGATGCAGAATTGACAGGCATTGAGGTGGGCATTGGCGCAGAAGCGATTCAACGCTTGCTCGAGGAAATTGATCTTGAAGCAGAAGCCGAAAAACTGCGAGAAGACATTGCCGGCTCGAAAGGACAAAAGCGAGCCAAATTGATTAAGCGCTTGCGGGTAATCGATAATTTTATTGCCACGGGATCTCGACCCGAATGGATGGTTTTAACCGTGATTCCCGTCATTCCGCCAGATTTGCGACCGATGGTGCAGTTGGATGGGGGACGCTTTGCCACCTCCGATCTCAATGACTTGTATCGCCGAGTGATTAACCGCAATAATCGCTTGGCTCGCTTACAGGAGATTCTCGCCCCAGAAATTATCGTGCGGAATGAAAAGCGGATGTTGCAAGAAGCCGTCGATGCCCTCATTGATAACGGACGACGGGGACGGACGGTGGTGGGGGCAAATAACCGCGCTCTCAAGTCCCTGTCAGATATTATCGAAGGAAAACAAGGACGCTTCCGGCAAAACCTGCTCGGAAAACGGGTGGATTATTCCGGGCGATCGGTAATCGTAGTGGGACCGAAATTGAAAATCTATCAATGCGGCTTACCGAGGGAAATGGCGATCGAGCTATTTCAACCTTTTGTAATTCATCGCTTGATTAAAAGTGGTTTGGTGAACAATATTAAAGCTGCCAAGAAATTGATTCAGCGTGGAGAAGGTTCGGTGTGGGATGTCCTCGAGGAAGTCATTGCCGGACATCCCGTCATGCTCAATCGCGCCCCCACCTTACACCGTTTGGGAATCCAAGCCTTCGAGCCTATTTTGGTAGAGGGTCGAGCTATTCAGTTGCATCCTTTAGTCTGCCCGGCATTCAATGCGGATTTTGATGGCGACCAAATGGCGGTTCACGTTCCTCTTTCCTTGGAAGCTCAGGCAGAAGCGCGGTTGTTAATGCTGGCTTGTCATAATATTTTATCGCCAGCGACGGGTAAGCCCATTGTTGCACCGAGTCAGGATATGGTTTTGGGTTGCTATTATCTAACCGCAGAAAATCCAGCAGCGCAAATCCCCGAAAAGGGGGCAGGGCGATATTTTTCATCGATGGATGATGCACTGCAAGCCTTCGAGCAGGGTCAATTGGACATTCATGCTTATATCTGGCTGCGTTATAGCGGTGAAGTGGATATGAAAGAGGCAGACGAAGAGATTGAGGTGGAAGAAAAGTCCGATGGAAGCAAGGTACATCATTATCAATGGCGCAAGGTTCGCGAATTACCCAATGGGGATCGCTTTCAATATATCAAGACCACTCCGGGTCGCATTATCTATAACAAAACCATTCAGGATGTATTAGTCAGTTAAAAGACAACAGAGACTCATTACCCATTACCCATTACTTAACCCAACCATGTCAGAACAACCCATTTTTTACAATCGCATTGTTGATAAAGGTCAGTTAAAGAAGCTGATTGCTTGGGCATATCGACAATATGGGAGCTCTCGCTGCTCCGTGGTCGCGGACGAGTTGAAAAATATGGGCTTCCGCTATGCCACTCGTGCAGGAGTATCTATCAGCGTAGACGACTTGCAAATTCCACCTATTAAGAAAGCCTTGCTCGCCGAAGCTGAAGCAGAAATTACCAAGACCGAAGAACGCTATCGGACGGGGAAAATTACGGAGGTGGAGCGCTTTCAAAAAACAATTGATACGTGGAATAGTACTTCGGAAGCCCTTAAAGATGAGGTTGTTCACAATTTTCGGGCAACTAATCCCCTCAACTCCGTTTATATGATGGCGTTTAGCGGGGCGCGGGGGAATTTGTCTCAGGTGCGTCAGTTGGTGGGGATGCGGGGTTTGATGGCAGATCCTCAAGGACAAATTATCGATCAGCCGATTAAAACGAATTTTCGTGAAGGGCTGACGGTGACGGAATATATTATTTCTTCCTATGGGGCGCGGAAAGGTTTAGTCGATACAGCACTGCGAACGGCGGATTCGGGCTATTTGACCCGCCGTTTGGTGGATGTGAGCCAAGATACGATCGTGCGAGAGTTTGATTGTGGCACCGATCGCGGTTTGGTTTTGGGTTCGATGATGGATGGCGATCGCGTTCTCATTCCTCTCGAAACCCGCTTATTCGGGCGGGTATTGGGAGAAGATGTGGTGGATCCGAAAACCGGAGAGATTGTTGCCAAACGCAATCAAGATATTGATGGCGCTCTCGCTAAAAAGATTGCCGAAACGGTGGAAGAAGTGACCCTGCGATCGCCTTTGACCTGTGAAGCCGCACGGAGTTGCTGTCAACATTGTTACGGCTGGAGTTTAGCTCACGGCAAAATGGTCGATCTCGGAGAAGCGATCGGGATTATTGCAGCACAGTCCATCGGAGAACCCGGCACCCAATTAACCATGCGGACATTCCACACCGGGGGTGTTTTTACCGGGGAAGTGGCGCGGAGTTTTAAAGCCGATCGCAAAGGGACGATTGAATTCGACAAAAAACTGCGGACGCGGGGAGTGCGAACCCGTCACGGAGACGACCTCGAACAGGTAGAAGTGGGTGGAAAGGTATTGGTGGTGGGGGACAATGGCAAATCCAAGGGCTATGACCTTCTCCCCGGCACTCTCATTCACGTTCCCAAAGGGGTCACTGTCGAGAAAGGGCAGTTATTGGCCGAGGTTCCGTTGGTAAAGCGGCGATCGACAGAGAAGGCCACCAAAGATGTTGCCTCAGATTTGTCTGGAGAAGTCTTATTTGCGGGGTTGATCGCCGAAGAAAAACAAGATCGCCAAGGCAATATTACCCATATCGCCCAACGGGGGGGGCTGATGTGGGTGCTGTCGGGAGCCGTCTATAATTTGCTGCCTGGGGCGGAACCCGTGGTGAAGAATGGCGATCGCGTAACAGAAGGAGATGTTTTAGCGCAAACCTTGTTGCGAACCGCTCACGGCGGTGTCGTCCGCTTGCAAGAAAACAGTCGGGAAATTGAGATCGTTACGGCGGCAGTTTCTTTGGATCGGGCGATCGTCAAGCGAGAAACAACCGGAGGACGAGAGCAGTACATTATCGAGACGGCATCGGATCAAAGGTTTTTATTAAAAGCCACTCCGGGAACCAAAGTTCTGGAACATCAGGTAGTTGGTGAACTCCTCGACGATCGCTATCGCACGGAAATGGGCGGGCTAATCAAATATGCGGGAGTCGAAGTCGGTAAGAGTCGCGGCAAAAAACAAGGCTATGAAGTTTTAAAAGGCGGCACCCTCGTTTGGATTCCCGAAGAATGCCACGAAGTCAATAAGGATATTTCCCTGCTCATCGTGGAAGAAGGCCAGTATATCGATGCCGGCACTGAAGTTGTCAAAGATATTTTCTCCCAGTCGTCCGGCATTGTGGAGGTAGTGCAGAAGAATGATATTTTGCGCGAGATTGCCATTAAGCCGGGTGATTTGCACTTGCTCGAAGAACCCCCTCTGATTGAAGCTGATGGCGTATTACTCTCCCCCGGTACGGAAATCCTCCCCGGATTGATCCTCGATACCTTGAAGTATGGGGAATACGTGGATACTCCCGAAGGCATGGCGCTGCTCTTGCGTCCGGTGGTGGAATATACCGTAGAAGATTCTCCCTTGGTGCCGTCTCAATCTATTGATAAGGGAGGCGGACCAAAAATTTCCTTGCGAGCAGTACAGCGTCTTTTTTATAAAGATGGCGAACGGGTTAAATCCGTGGATGGCGTGGAGTTGTTGGGAACTCAATTGGTTTTCGAGATTGATGCTGCTGAAAGTGTTGGTGCCGACGGCGGTTTAAGCGCCGATATTGAATTGATTTCTCTGTCAACCCATGAAGAAGAAATCGCGCCAAACGAAGAAGAAACAACTCTTGACGAAGAAGGAGTCCAACCCACCATCATCAAGGAATATCAGTTACAGATCGTGATTTTGGAATCCCTGACCATTCGCCGAGATGTGGAAGGGGATGCAACCAGTGGCGGCATGAAAACGCGGCTGGAGGTTGCTGATGGCGATGAAATTGCCAAAGGGGCAGTGGTTGCCAAAACAGAGATTCAATGTAAGGAAACAGGGGAAGTGCGCGGGATTGCGACAGGAGTTGAAGCCGTTCGTCGGATTCTCGTGGTGCGGGAACGCGATCGCTTTGAGGTGTCTTACACGGGAGAACCATTGGTCTCTGTGGGAGATTTACTCGTGTCGGGTAGCGAGATTACCGACGGAGTGCCTCTGGATCGGTCGGGACAAGCGATCTCCGTAGAAGATGGCAAAATGATTTTCCGGGTGGCGCGTCCTTACCGCGTTTCCTCGGGGGCGCTCTTGCAAGTGGGGGATAGCGACTTGGTACAACGGGGGGATAATTTGGTGCTGCTGGTGTTCGAGCGATCGAAAACTGGGGACATCATTCAAGGTCTACCTCGGATTGAGGAACTCCTAGAAGCGCGACGACCGAAAGATGCTTGCGTTTTGGCCAAGCGATCGGGAACGGCACAGGTGATTTATGGAGCGGATGAAACCGTGGAAGTGAAGGTGATCGAACCCGATGGTACGATCTCAGAATACCCCTTGAATCCCGGGCAATCGGTGATGGTGGCTGACGAACAAAATGTGAAAGTTGCAGAACACCTGACCGATGGCTTGGCCAACCCTCACGAGATTTTAGAGTGCTTTTTCGAGTACTATCGCGACGAAAAGGGCATTTACGAAGCCGCACTCTATGCGTTGCAGCAAGTTCAGCGCTTTTTACTGGAAGGGGTACAAGGGGTGTATCAATCCCAAGGTATCGATATTTCCGATAAACATATCGAAACCATCGTGCGCCAGATGACTTCTAAAGTGCGGATCGATGACGGCGGCGATACCACCATGCTACCCGGAGAATTAATCGAGTTGCGTCAGGTGGAACAAGTGAATGATGCTATGGGCATTACCGGTGGCGCTCCGGCTCGCTATACTCCTGTTTTATTGGGGATTACCAAGGCTTCTCTCAATACCGATAGCTTTATTTCTGCAGCCAGTTTCCAAGAAACCACGCGGGTACTGACGGAAGCGGCGATCGAAGGGAAGTCAGATTGGCTGCGAGGATTGAAAGAGAACGTTATTATCGGGCGGCTGATTCCGGCAGGGACGGGATTTAATACCCATGAAGATTTACCTGTGGGGAATAACAACATGGATTGGGGTTCGTCGAACTTTAACGATCGCAGTTTCGACTCATCCCCCCACTCGGGACGGCAAGACCCGGGCAATGCAGAGATCAAAACGCCTCGAGGTGGACGGGGTAATGGCAGCGTATCGACCATTCAGAATGCTGCGGGGAATACTGCCATTGGGGATACTTCTGGCATTGTCTTAGAGGAAGAAATCTTAGCGGAAGCTCCGGAATCCTCCTCTCCTTCTGCAATTGACCCAGAGGCGACAAGTTTATCGGCAGAAATGAATGCTCCGACAACCGATGCCACATTGGATGCCGGCGATCGCTATGGAGATGATCCTTTGCGTTCGCGGCGCGGAGAATATGAAGACGATCTCCTCGACGACCAAACGGCTCGTTCCTACGGCTTAGATTACGCGATCCTCCCTGATGAAAACGCAGATGACGATTTAGCGAAGGGTAAAGCGGAGAGCGAGCCAACCTCGGAAGAGCTTGACGAAGCGAGCGAAGAAAATGAGGCTGAAGAACAGATCGATAATTCTTTTAATGAGGAGGAATAAAGTGCAAGAAGAAGAGCAGGAAAGAAAACGAGAGCAAACAGGGAAACCGAGCAATCGCTCTCTTGTTTCCTCATCTTCTGAATTCTCTAATGCTCGCGAGATCGCTAAGGTTGTTGAAGCAAGTCCCTCGACTTCCCTCAACAACCATCCCGAACGCCATCACGTTCACAATGCCGAGTCCCAACGTCGCATTCTCAACCGCCTATCCCGGATTGAGGGTCACGTGCGGGGAATTAAGACAATGGTACAAAATGATACGTATTGTCCCGAGGTTTTAATTCAAATTGCGGCAGTACGGGGCGCTCTCGATCGCGTGGCGAGATTAATTCTCGACGAGCATTTAAGCGAATGCGTGACGCGGGCGGCAAAAGCGGGCAATATCGAAGCGGAGTTGCAAGAACTCAAGGAAATTTTGGATCGTTTTTTGCCGTAGGGACGTTAAATTTAATGTCTGTATATATCCGTACAGAATTGTTATTGGTTATTTGGAGGCTCGAGCAGTTTGAAGCGATACGTCCTGCGAACGCAAAAAGCGCAGTTGAGGGATGCTGAATTTAATTCAGCATCCCTCGATCCAGAAAAGAGACATTTGCCTTTACGGTTAGCACGCCATCGGTTCAATGTCTTGAGCGAGATGGCTTTGGGATTGGCTTTGGCGATCGCCCTCTCGGCTTTATTTGCTAAGTCTGGCGGAACCCAAGAAGTAGGTACTGTAGGAACATTGCAGGCAACGTCCTTACAGTGGTGGCAGGCTTTGATCTTGGGCATGGTACAGGGGTTAACCGAGTTTATTCCTATTAGCAGTACGGCGCATTTGAAGGTTGTTCCTGTGATGCTGGGTTGGGGAGATCCGGGGGTAACTTTTGCCGCGACGATTCAGTTAGGCAGCATTGGGGCGGTGTTGTGGTACTTTTGGCAAGATATTGTCGAGTTAACTCGAGGCGCGATCGCGGCGATTCGCAAGAAAGATTATCAAGCAACAGAGTTTCGCATTGCTTTGGGAATTGCCGTGGGAACTTTGCCGATCGTTGCCTGCGGGTTGTTATTGAAAAAATTAGTCCCAGATTTGGATAATTCTCCCATACGCAGCCTGACAGCGATCGCGATCGCGTCTATTGTTATGGGAATTCTCTTGGGATTGGCAGAAAACTGGGGTCGCCGCTTGCGGGATTTTCAACATTTGAATGCGCGGGATGGCATTTTGATGGGGGTAGCGCAGGCTTTGGCACTCATGCCGGGGGTATCGCGATCGGGGTCTACAATTACGGCAGGGTTATTTATGGGGTTGGAACGAGCAACGGCGGCACGATTCTCGTTTTTGTTAGGAATTCCTGCGATTACTTTAGCGGGATTGGTTCAGTTCAAAACTGACGTTCTTGATGTGACGGTGAGTAATAGCGAACTCTGGGCGCTTTTGGTGGGAACGATTTCTGCAGCTATTTTTTCCTATGGCGCGATCGCTTGGTTGATCGAATACCTGCAAAAACAAAGCACATGGGTTTTTGTCTGGTATCGCCTCCTCTTTGGCGGTTTAATTTTAGGAGGGGTTGCTTTAAATTTGTTTTAAGCAAAGTTAAATTTGTAATTGCATCCTTAGCCAGATATGTTGTTCATTGTTCATTAACATGGAATCTCCCCAACCTAAGAAATCAAGTAATATTTGGAAATGGATCGCCCTCGGTTGTGGCGGAGTAACACTCGTAGGACTTATGGCGATCGCCGGCTTTATTTATGTTCTCAGTCGTAACATTAATTTTTCCCTCAATCCCGAACAAGCCCGAGAAAACGTACAAAGTTTGTTTGCTTATGAAATTCCGGGAGGCGATCGCGGAGTGCTTGCGCTCAATATGTTTGGTCTGGAAATGTCGCAAGTCTCCGATCTCAGCGATCCTCCCAGTGTATTCTTAACCGTAGGACAAGTTCCATTCGACTGGGGTGACGAAGAGCGAGCAGCATTTCAAGATGGTTTTGAAGAATCTTTCTTTAGTCAAGAAACCGTTGAATATAATATTACTTCCGAACGCAGCGAAGAGAAAAATCTCTGCGAGCAAACGGTTAATATATCTGTTTCTGAAGGAACGATGACTGTGGGAGAGAATGCAGTCACCCTGCCAGCGATCGCTTATACCGCAACTGTAAATTATAATGGCAGCGAGCGCTTTATTTCTTTGGTGACGAATGGCGAAACTGCTAGCGAAACGATTGAATCTATTTTTGATTCTTTAGACTGCCGATAATCATGTTTTCCTTGATGAGTTTATGGTGCTACTTCAACCTGCTCGTATTACGACTGTTCATCCTCATTCCATTGGCGAAGAAATCGGTTTTGAACCGGGAGATGCGATCGCGTCTATCAATGGTGTTAAACCCAGAGATTTAATTGATTATCGCTTTCTTTGCAGTGATGAAATTTTAGAATTAGAAGTTATTGATGCTTCAGGAAAATTGCATCAGATTGAAATTGAAAAAGATTATGATGACGATCTGGGATTGGAGTTTGAAACAGCGCTTTTTGATGGGTTAATCCAATGTAATAATAATTGTCCGTTTTGTTTTATCGATCAGCAGCCTTCCGGAAAACGAAAAAGTTTATATTTTAAAGATGATGATTATCGCCTCAGTTTTCTTTATGGCAGTTATTTAACGCTGACTAATTTACCTCCTAAAGAATGGGAACGCATTGAACAAATGCGCCTTTCTCCTTTATATGTTTCCGTTCATGCGACAGAACCCGATTTAAGAATTCGATTATTAAAAAATCCTCGTGCGGGACAAATTCTAGAACAATTTCGCTGGTTTCAAGAGCGACGCTTGCAAGTTCACGCTCAAGTTGTGGTTTGCCCCGGAATCAATGATGGAACTCATCTCGAACAAACTTTAACCGATCTCGCTGCTTTTCATCAAGGTGATATTCCTACGGTTATTTCTGCTGCGGTCGTTCCCGTGGGTTTAACTCGCTTTCGTCCCGATCGCGACGAATTGACCCCGGTAACTCCGGAAAAAGCGAGAGAAACTATCATATTAGTTCAGAAATTACAAGCGAAATTTAGACAATCTTTAGGAACGACTTTTGCATGGTTAGCTGATGAATGGTTTTTAATTGCTCGGGAAGAGCTACCCGAAGAAACTCATTACGAAGATTACCCGCAAATTGGTAATGGTGTCGGTTCTATTCGTCAATTTATTAAAGAATTTCAAGCCTTAGCTGGGGAAATTTTACCACAAAAACTATCCTCTGCGCGATCTTATACTTGGGTGGTCGGTAATGCGGTAGAATTAGCATTTCAACCTTTAGTCGAGCAATTAAACGCTGTTGAAGGATTGGCAATAAAACTTGCGGCTTTAAAGAGCGATTATTGGGGACAAGAAATCACGGTTACGGGATTATTGACGGGGCAAGATTTGATTGCGGGATTATCAGAAAAAGAGTTAGGAGAAGTAATTTTATTACCCTCTCTCATGCTCAAACATGATGACACGAGATTTCTCGACGATTTAACGGTACAAGAGGTATCAGAACAGTTAAATACGCCAATTATTCCCGTTACAGGCATTGAAAAATTATTGCAAATCTGTATATCAGGTTAGAACTCACGCAATTTTCAAGGAAAGAAATGTTATAGCGATCGCACTTTTTGATTTTCTGTTTGATTTAAAGTACACTTGTTCTTAGGTATTCTCTTTTCTTTTGCTCATGGTTCAGCTTCAACCGTCCTACCCCAAGCAGAAAAACTCGTCCTCAACCTCTCCAGAGGAAGGGAGTCTGCCGACAATGTACGACTTGCCCAGTGAAGACCCGGAGGAACCCGGTTTGCCAGACGAATTTCACGATTTTCAACCGGATTTGTTGAAAAAGACTTGTCAATCTCCTCACTATCCTCGAGAAGATTATTTTAGTGCTAGCGATCTCAATCTCTACTACGATCGCGAACATACTCAGTGGTATAAGAGACCGGATTGGTTTTTAGTTTTAGGTGCGAGACGTAGCAGCAATCAACAGGAATTGCGCTTGAGTTATGTTATTTGGCAAGAGCGGGTCAGTCCGTTTTTGGTGGTGGAATTGGCTTCTCCGGGTACGGAAAATGAAGATTTGGGCAGGACAGAACGGAAGGAGGAAACGAGACCGACGAAATGGGAGGTTTATGAGGAAATTTTGCAAGTTCCCTATTATGTTATCTATGACCGTTATGAAAATCAGTTTCGCGGCTTTGCTTTACAGTCGGGAAAATACGAGGCATTGGAGCTATCTGAGGGCAGATTATGGTTAGAAGAGTTAGGGTTGGGTTTGGGTTTGTGGCAGGGAAGTTATGAGGGAGTAGAAGGGCTATGGTTGCGCTTTTACGATCGCCTTGGTAATTGGATTCCTACACCCGACGAACGAGCCGATCGCGAACAACAACGAGCGATAATGGCTGAAGATGAACGCGATCGCGAACAACAACGAGCGATAATGGCTGAAGATGAACGCGATCGCGAACGACAACAGAGAGAACGTATCGAATCCGATTTGCAAAAGCTGCGGGAAAAACTCCGAGAGTTGAATATCGATCCCGATTCTATGTCTTAATGCGATCGCATTAGGACATGACGAGGTTCAGGCGATCGCCAGAGAATGAGAGAACCGAGACACTCTTCGGCTTACCTACCAAGCGCCCCAGTTCGGTTTTATTTTTGGTATGCCGTTACCAGCATCGCAGGATCGGGCTGGACTCTTCCAATACACCCTCGACAAATTCCCATCTGCCGACTCTGGTAGCGAAGAGTGCTCTCGACGACGCACGCAACACGAAAACCGATGTTATTGTTGTTGTCTTCGCGCCCGTTGTTGTTGCGAATGGCAGAGCGGCAGTTATTCGGGTTGTTGTTCCACGAACCGCCCCGCAGTCGGGTTCGCCAGACCCTTCTCTAGCTCCTCGCAAAAACGAGGTTACTAAATATCTGTTTTTTGAGTTGCCAAGTGTCGCCGCGATCTAAATGTGCGATCCAACTACTTAAAGATTGCTTGACCTCCGGCCAGTCAATTTTACCACTTGCATAGTCGGTTTGTAGCTTAACGAGTCGCCTCCTGCCTCGGTGCAAGTTGCTATTTCTAACGCGAATGCGATCGGGTAATACGCGAAATCCTAAGAAATTTGCGCCGAATTTTGTGGGCAATAATTGACTTTTTCGGGGATGGAGTTTTAATCTCAGATCGATTAAATATTCGGCAATTTTCTCTTTGGCTCGAGCGAGAAATTCGCGATCGTTGGAGAAGAGTGCAAAGTCATCAACATAGCGCACATATTGAGTTGCGTGTAAATTTTCTTGACAAAAATGGTCTAAGCCATTGAGATAAACATTAGCAAAGAATTGACTGGTTAAATTACCAATGGGCAATCCTCGCTTGCGTTCTAATGGCGTTAGCAATTCATCACCGGGAAAATACTCGATGACGGTTTCTTGTTCGTTGCTATTATTAATAATTGTCTCGATGAGCCAGAGGGTATCGGGACATTTTATTTTTCTGTGAATTAGGGTTTTGAGAATTTCGCGATCGATGGAGGGAAAATATTTCTTGATATCGCATTGGAGAATGTAGGGATTGGAACGACAAAAATAAATGAATTTTTTTAAGGCTTTATCTGTGCCGAATCCGGTTCGATTGGCGTAGGAATCATGGATAAAGGTACGTTCAAAAATAGGAGATATAATATTACAAAGGGCGTGATGGATGACTCTATCGCGGTAGGGTGCGGCGGAAATCAAGCGGCTTTTGGGGTCGTGAATGTGGAATGTGCGATACGCTCCGGGATGATAGGTTTTATCTTTAAGTTCTTGTTGGATTTGAAACAGTTCTTTTTCTAAATTAAAATTAAATTCGAGGACGCTATCGCGAAATCGCTTGCCTATTTGTGCGGCACGAGAGGCAAATAGGAGATTGTCGAATTCAAGGATTTTCGGGTAAAGATTGCCGTAACGTTTCATGGGAATTCTGGGTTTTCGGTTTGATCGGTTGATTTTCTCTCCCGCGTTGATTCTTAATCCAATTTCCCAATTCTTGACCGACTTCGTTAATGAGTTTGCTAGAATATTCGTAACGCTTGAGAGAAATTAAGTTGAAATCTAAGAGCAGTCGATTTTGATGTCGAAGAATGGCTAATTCGGTATTGACTTCTTCGAGTCGTGTGAGTTTTCTTTTGGCAAATTTAGCCCGAATTAATCCCTCTAAGATTTCGTAGAGTCGATCGATTATCCGATCTCCAAGGGTGAATTTATGGGTTTTGGGAAATCGGGTTATAATGGGGACATACCAAACAATCAGATCGTAACATTTTTGGATGACGGATAGCTCTTTCATTTCTCTTAATGAAAATTAACATTCGCAAAAATTAACATTAATCCAATTTTCTCTCAAAACTCGATCCGCCTGACGGCGGAAAAGAAAAGAAGAAAAAAAGAGAAGAAGGGAAAAAGGGTAACAAGGGTTAAGAGGGAAAAAGGTTAAAGAGTCCTCTCGACGACGCACGCAACACGAAAACCGATGCTATAGGTGTCGTCTTCGCGCCCGTTGTTGACGCGAATGGCAGAGCGGCAGTCATTCGGGTAGGTGTACCACGAACCGCCCCGCAGTACGATGCGATCGCTCTTTTTCCGCGTTTGAGAATGATTATCATTCTCATTTCCCCATATACTCCCATCAGTAGGAGCATTGATATAATTGTCATGCCAATCATCCGCACACCACTCCCAGACATTACCGTGCATATCGTACAACCCAAAGGCATTCGGGGGAAAACTTTCAACGGGAGTTGTTTCTTGTCGATATTTCCCTTTAGGTTCATTAGCATAGGTTTCACTGGCGCGATAATTTGCCAATTCTTCCGTCATCGTATCGCCAAAGGAAAACGGGGTCATTGTTCCCGCACGGCAAGCATACTCCCACTCTGCCTCACTCGGAAGCCGATATTCTCGCCCCGTCAGCCTTGATAGCCGATCGCAGAATTCCACTGCCTCATACCAGTTAATTTGCTCCACAGGACGGCGATCGCCCTTAAAATGCGAAGGATTGGGGTTGAGATCGAGATTGATTTTCTCGAGGGAGGCGATCTCTCGCCATTGCGCTTGAGTCACGGGAGTTTTACCCATCAAGAAAGGTTGTACGGTAACTTCATGTTGGGGTTTTTCCCGTCTATATCCCTCCCAACCAAACTTTTTAACCAGTCGCTCGATCTCCTCATCTTCCGTCCCCATGAGGAATTTACCCCCCAGAATAGGGATAGTTTCCAAAATGACATCTTTACTCAACTGTTCGGTAACAGGCTGACTGTAGCCCCGTTTTTGGCCGATAGTTTGCCCTTTGGCATCGACGGTAACGGTATCAAAGCTCAGCAAAGATCGAACAGGAGTTTTAACGACTTGAATTCCCCTATCTCGGTCAGCATTCGCACCAATATACCAACCGTCACGTTGTGAATTTACCGGATAACTTTTTGCCTCAGCAGCAGTGGGCAAGCGATAATACATCTCCGTCCCTTCCTCAATATTCACCCGCGCCACAAAACTCAACCAACCGCAAAATCCGATCGCATCCTGCCAACTGATACCCGTTGCGGGTTGCGCCACCTCGTAGCCTTCTCCCCGCTCATAATCCTCAGCATAAAGCCAATATTCGACGCGACTGATATACTGTTGCGAAATTTCGCGATCTTCGTCAATTCGCAGTAACTTGCTTAACTCCTGCGAGAGCTTCACTCGTGCCGCTAAGGAGGCGATTTCCGGTTCGGGAGACTCCAATCCCTTTTCTAGCTTATCTTCTAATTGTTTCCGAACTTCCGGCCGAACTCGCAAGCATTCCTCCTTACAATCAAGCGCCAGTTTTAACGCCTTAATATTGGCATTATCATCGCCTAACACTGCCAGAATGAGCGCCGTTGCATCGCTTTGTGCGGCGTAAAGGCGGATGGTTTCCTCCCACCATCCTTCCCCCATGCGTGCTGTTAAAATCTGCTCTTGGTTCGACTCCTTGATCTGTGCCGCCGCTAAATACTCCTGAAAACTCTTGTGAGCAAATTCATAAATCCCGCTCTCTCGTTCCACTAATAACCCGCTTTCCGTTTCAATGCTCTCCAAAAACGCCTCGGGAGTGATGCGATCGCCTGCCACCTGCAACAACTCATTTTCAATAAAATTACTGCCTTTCTCGAGGGTAAATTCGCGAGTATTGCCCTGCATCAACGCCAACGCCAGCACCTGTATTACCGCTTTCCGTTGTTCCGCCGTCAACTGTCCGGCGATCCCCTTCGCTTCTCGCCGTCGTCCCAACAAAACATCGCAGATTTCCCCATACAATTCTACCCGCCGCCCCGGTAAAGCACCGCGATAACAGTGAACCGTGGCGATCATCGTTAATAACAGAGGATTGAGTGCCATTGCTGCGAGAGAGGGGGTGTTGCGAATGCGCTGTATCAGATCCTCCGCTTGCTTTTGCGCTTTTTCTCGCACCCCGGGATCGTCTTTCCCTTGGCGACTCATGATTTCCCGTTGCAGGTACCAATTATGAATAAACTCCTGCATCTGGCGCAGATCGAAGGGTTGTACCTCTAAAACATTGACCTTCTCTATAGGACAATCCTTAAAACCAAAGGGACGCGAAGTCAGGATAAAACGTACCTCGGGATAGTCTCGAATTTGCTGAGAAACCCAACGACTCACATTCTGGCGTTGTTTTTTGTCCGCCACTTCATCGAGTCCGTCAAATAAAACCAAACATCCCCCACAGCGCAAGCAATCCTCAAACCATTGCGGCGGCGGGTTGAGTTTTTTGATAAAGTCCTGCTGTTCGATGAGAGTGGCTAAATTTGGCTCACCTGTCGCAATCTCCTCCCACACATCCCGCAGATATATCGGAATGGGAATCAATGCGGGGACGTTTTTATTTTTCTGCTTCTGCTTCCTTTGGGCATAAACGAGAGTGAGATGTTCTAAAAGCGTTGTTTTGCCCGATCCCGGCGCACCCAGTATCGCCATACTGGGAAAAACGGGTTCGCGATCGCGCATTGCTGCCAAAAAAGTCCAAATGCGATCGCCCGAGGCAACTGGATTTTTGCCAATCATAGTTGAAGAAATGCGATTGGCTTCCTTATTGGCAACTTTTAGAGGCACGAAAACTTTTTCTAAATCTAGAGTAAAAGGTCCTTTGGTTTTCAATCCTTGGGTTTGATAGTCGCGACAAAGATAAATTAAACTCTGATAATATTCATCTTTAAATCTTCGGCGCTCAGTATCAAGAGCGCTATCTACATTATCGGTCAGATTTTTGGCCAATCCTTCGCCTCTTTGATTTGCCCAGTCTTGGAAGTGTTTCATAAAACCTTCTCTAAAACTGCTCAGAATGGTAAATCCTCCGGTAAGCGCTCCTGCGATCGCGGCTTTAGAGATTTCATTATTAATCAGGAAAACAAGAGATGAAAAGCCACTCACTCCAGCCAACGCTTTAATTGCAAGATCGATCAATCGTTCTTCAAGCGGCTTTTTGGGAGGTTGCGGCGAAGGCTGAATCATGGAAGATTGTAAAAGGAGTCAATTTCCTTTCAATATTAACTCTATTCCACCAAGAAGTAATACCAAAATTCGAGGACAATTAGAGAAGCGCGATCGCTCATCTCACTTGATGCAATTACGGTATGCTATAGATAGCTTTTGAGAAAAATTGGCAGCAAATTATCGTGGCAACATCAATCAATCTCGATTCACTCATCATTACCGATCCCAAACTGCGATCGGGTCGTCCTATTATTGCAGGAACAGGAACATCTGTACGTCGAGTGGCAGCATTATACAATCAGGGGAATAGTGCAGAAGAAATTGCTCGCAGACTCGATCATTTAACGATCACTCATATCTATGCTGCTTTAACGTACTATCATGCTAATCGAGAAGAGATTGACGAAGATTTAGCAGAGGAAGAAAAGGCTTATAACGCATTAGCAGAACTTCACTACAAAAAGCAAAAACAATGACTATTATTCGTCTTTATCTCGATGAAGACACAATGGATTCTGCGTTAAGAGAAGCATTAAGACTGCGTAATGTGGATGTTTTGACTACTGCGGAAGCCGGAAATTTGTCCTGTAGCGATGAAGAGCAACTACAATGGGCGTTAGAAAATCAGCGAGTCATTTATAGTTTCAATGCAAGAGATTTTTATAGATTGGATGGCACTTTAATCGCACGAGAACAATCTCATGGGGGAATTATTTTAGGACAGCAAAGCTATTCCATTGGCGAGCAAATGCGCCGTCTCCTAAGATTGATTGCGACACGATCGCAAGCAGAAATGCAAAATCAAATTGAGTTTTTGAGTGCTTGGGGAGAAGAATAGCGATCGCACTTCCCCGGAAAATGAGAGAAATGCGATCGCTATTCATAATCCCAGCCATACTATAATGAGATGTAGGATTTCATGTGATTACTCTCTCGCCGAAAGTCGATAATGCCAGTTTTCACTATTCATGGAACCGACCCAAATTTTATAGATTCCAGCTTTCCAGTCTGTATCGCGAATGGCAGCATCTTCACCGGATCCGCCGTTATCGCCACAGCGAAATTGTTTGGCAGGATCGGGTCCTTGAATCACGAGAGTGGTATCTTCACCGCCACTATGAATACTGAGGGTTAATTCGGATATATCTTCTGTGAGTTCCATAATGTGATCCGGAAGTTGAGAACCAAACCCCATACAGGAATTGCCTTGATAGTCTCGGGCGGATAAATTACTGGCTAAATCGTAAATTCCCCCCGTATTGCCCGTAACGGTTGCATCGGTGCGATCGAACCCTCGGGCGAGATTCAAGGGATCGAAGTTGGCGTTTTGCGCTAAAACAGGAACGGCAGTTAAAGCGACAATAATGGGAATCAAAAAATGATAGCGATTAATGTGGAACATGAGAACTTCCCCTTTACAAACTCGGCAAGATCGAACCCGATCGCTGAAGTATTGCTTTTAATATTGGGGTGGTTGGGCGAGACTATTCTGATACCGAACTACCCGCGATCGCAATTCTGTTCGATCTTTATCCTTCTATTTTAATTTATTCCCAAAAATAAAATCAATCCTAGGGACAGTGCTGGTTTTGACACAGGTGAAACGATCGCAATTTCGTTAATTTTTATAACATTCCCCTCTGGTGAAAAGTAAAGTTTTATGTTAGAACGGGCAAAATAACGATTGAGTCCTATGCCTGCGATCGCGTTACTCGGTTTAATTCTTATCCTCAATTGGATTTTTGAATATTTGGGGATCTTTTTTCCTCTCGATGTTATCCACTTTCTCGGTTTTGCAGGGAAGTGGTGCGCGATCGCTGCGATCGCATTGGCTGTCGGGTGGTGTTTCGGCGATTAAATTGCAGCAATCGTATTGAAAGCTACTGACTTCCCTGAAAAATAATGATTAAAAGAGTGCAGTTCATTGAAACTCCCGAACAATATTTTACCCATCTTTAACAATGCCTGAATCTTCTCAATATTTGGACGTTTTTGCTCCCCGAGTTCGCCCTTTACTAGAGAAAATTTATCCAGAAGAAAATATAGAACAACTTATTGAGAAACTATTTGCTCTCATTCAACCTTATTGTTCTCAATCCATTGAAGAAAATCTCAATAAATGGAGTGAAAATACAGTGATGCTGATCGTTTACGGCGATAGTATCATCAATGCTCAGAAATCAGAAAGCCCTCTTGTTATCTTAAATCGATTCCTCAAAACCTATTTAATTGATGCAATTACAAGCGTTCATATTTTACCATTTTGTCCCTATAGTTCCGATGATGGCTTTTCTGTGATTGACTATCTCGCCGTGAATTCCGAACTGGGAACATGGAAAGATATCGCGCAAATTTCAGATAGTTTTGAGTTAATGTTTGATTTAGTTCTCAATCATATTTCGAGTGAAAGTGAATGGTTCAAACAATTTAAGCAAGGAAAAGAACCCGGATGTCACTATTTTATTGAAGCCGATCCAGCGACGGATATTTCCCAAGTTGTACGCCCTCGCACCAACCCGCTATTAATGAAAGTTGTAACAGTTTCTGGGGAAAAGTATGTTTGGGCAACCTTTAGTCACGATCAAATCGATCTAAATTTTGCTAATCCAGAAATTTTATTAGAATTTGTTAAAATTATTTTATTTTATATCAAAGTAGGGGCAAAATACTTACGTTTGGATGCAGTGGCTTATTTATGGAAACAACTTGAAACGCCCTGCATTCATCTTTTCCAAACTCATGCTTTAATTCGAGTGTTGCGAGAAGTCTTGCAAATGGTCGATCCTAATGTTGCTTTACTGACTGAAACAAATGTGCCAAACCGAGAAAATTTAAGCTATTTTGGCAATCGGAATGAGGCACACATGATTTATAACTTCAGCTTGCCTCCTTTAGTTCTTCATGCCCTTTTACAAGGCAAATCAGACTATTTAAAAACATGGATGATGAGTATGCCTCCAGCACCGTTGGGGTGTGCTTATTTTAACTTTCTTTCCTCTCATGATGGTATCGGCTTGCGTCCGGCGGAAGGCTTGCTTTCTGATGATGAATTTCAAGGGGTTGTCGAAACCATTAAGAAGTTTGGCGGCGAGATTGGTTATCGCACGAAATCCGATGGAAGTAAGGGTCCCTATGAGGCAAACATTACCTATTTTGATGCGTTAAAAGGGACGATCGCGGGAGAAGATGAATGGCAAATTCAGCGTTTTATCTGCGCTCATACGATTATGATGTCCTTAGAAGGAATTCCGGCGTTTTATATTCATAGTTTACTCGCCACTCCCAATGATTATGAAGGCATGAAACGCACGGGAAGGCGGCGATCGATTAATCGCCATCGTTGGGATGAAGAGAAATTAAAACAATTGCTGGAGAATCCTAATTCTGCGAATGCGATCGTGTTGGCAGAATTATCCCGACTCATTCAAATTCGTCGCCGTCAGTCGGCGTTTCATCCCAATGCAACTCAATATACCTTACATCCTCTCAATAAGGCTTTATTCGTCTTTTGGCGGCAAAGTATGGCACGAGATCAGAGTATTTTCTCTATTCATAATTTAAGCGATCGCAAACAAGTTCTCGAACTCTCGACTTTAAATTTAGTATTGATCGATCCGTGGTGCGATCTGATTAGCGATAAGCTTATTAATGATATTAGCGAAGAGTTCATTTTAGAACCCTATCAATCTGCATGGATTACTAATAAGTTTTAGCCCGTAGGGTGCAGTTAGCGAAGCGTAACGCACCTCAATTCGTCGATCCGTCAGGGATTAAAAATCCCTTCTTACTTGGTTGGATAAGCTGAGGAAACCTACTCCCTCCGGGAACGCTTCGCGAACAGCATCCCCCAAGCGCTGTCTCATACGAAAAATCCATTGAAATAGATTGGGGAATGCTGCGATCGCACTCTTCAAAAAATGCTAATATCTGAAGATAGCAATGGGAAATTCTGACAATGCGATCTTGATGCAATTCAGTTGCGAAAATGGTAGCCCTAAAAGAAAATTACCGCCTCACTCCAGAGGAATACTTAAAACTCGAAGAAACGAATCCTATCAAACACGAATACATTGATGGGAAAATCTACGCAATGGCAGGCACGACGGACAGTCATAATACTATTGCTTTAAACCTTGCCATTCTCATCCGCGATCGCCTTCGAGGTAACTCCTGTCGTGTTTATTTCGCCGATCTCAAGGTTAAAATTGAAACCAAAAATCGCTTTTATTATCCCGATCTACTCGTTACCTGCGATCCGCGCGATCGCAAAACTCCTAGCTATAAACACTTTCCCAAACTCATCATTGAAGTCCTTTCTCAGAGTACCGAAGCACGAGATCGCGGCGATAAATTCTACGATTATCAAAGTCTGGACACTCTCGAAGAATATATTCTCATTAATAGCCAAGATCGACGAGTCGAAATTTTTCAACGACAAGAACATGAGGGCTGGTATTTGACGACCCACAATAGTGAAAATCCTAGTTTTACTATAAGTAGTATCGATCTAGAAATAGATATTAATGATATTTATGAGGATGTTGAAATAGGAAATCTATAAAAGGCAATGCGATCGCTTTTCTTCTCTGTAACAAAAAGCGAAAGAAAGAAACTGTTTGAATTTAGAGTAAAGCGATCGCATAGCGTGGCTTTAGCCGTATCGCATTTCCTTTAAGACTGAGAGTAATCCCATTCTAAGGTAATACAAGAAATGGAAGCATTGCGATCGCAGTTGAAACGGATAAACAACAGAAGAGGTATTTGTGACAATACCTCTTCTGAAAATCTTATTTTGCGCGTTTGTGCTAGATTACCCCAATCTTAGCAGTAAGCGCTGATATCTTCGCCACATTCATCCGCCAAATAGCATAAAGCCCGAAACCGCAACCCTACCAATTGCTCGTAAAAGGGATTTAACTTGCACATAGGAGGAATATGGAAGAGCGTTTTCCCGAGAACCTGCACGTCCCGTTCAAATGGACACTGTGCGGGAATTAATTGGCACAGCAAGCGAGCAAAATCGGCATCTTTGACTTCCCAGTTATCAAGCCACATTTTAAGAGGTTGTAATGGGGCAAAGGTAATCTTAGGAAACTTGAATTTTGTGCGGATATTTTGTAGAGAAATTCCGGGCTTAGGGGTTGGAATGTATTCCGTACTCCAACTACTGAAAACAAATTGCTTGATTGTTGTTCTAGTTGCGTCAGTCATTGTTTTTTTCTGTTCTAACTAGGAGAACAGACTCGCTTAATTTTCACCTACAGACATCTAACTCGATATTCCGGATGTTGGCAGAATGGTTTTTGGAGAACTCCGAATACTCTGAAAGACAAGGTATCAGAAGAGTTTGCTCTCATTAATTAACATTTTGTTACAAAAATCTCAGTTAACACTTACAAAAAAGGAAGAAGTATGAGAAAAAGAGATTTCGAGCAAAATTTGCTTGGTTTCAGTATTTGTGCTTAGGCTAAATCTATAAGTCAAAAATACCGTTTTGAGCCAACTTTATTAATTATATTCTGCTCCGTCTTTTCTGGATGTAGTGCAGATAACATCACCCTCAATTGCGATCGCGATCGCACCCACAAAGACAATTAAAATATTGTTTTTGTCAGTTATTTTCCTGTAAAAAAATATTAGGAATAGAAAGACGATTGGATTGAGGAGAACTTTGTCCTTCTTTCTCAGTTTTGGTATCATCTGTTACAGAAAAAGCATTCTTAACCTTTTTTTTTGTGGTAGAAAAATCATCTGCTGAGGGAGATGTTTCCGATACTGGGCGATCGCTATTATTCCCCGAAGAATCAATTAACCAACTCGTCGATGCGGGCATCTGTTGGCGACGGATTTTTGCAGGAATTAAGGCAGCCGGGACATTGCGTGTAACGTCTAGAGTTGGGGGCGATTTGACTCGAGTTTTGGCTTCCCAGATAAGTTTTCCTCGGGCTGGCGTTTTATGAGAAAGAGACAAAACCTGTGCAGAAACCGTCAGTCGTCGTTTGAGAGAATGGGCAACAAGGAAAACACTGCCAAAAATCAGCGTATCTTTGGGAACTCGTTCTAAACATAACGTGACCTCATTGGCCCCGGGTTGCAAGTGACGGGGAAAGAAGTCTAACCCGGCAATTTCATCAATAATTTGGCAAGGAAGCGGGACGACAATGCGGATTTTAAATTGATGTTCGCAACCGTGGGGGAGTTGTCCGAGATTTAACGCTTCGGGATAGTCCCAAATCCCCGTTTCTGTGGGAATTCCTACAACCATACCTTTGACCTCCACATTTTCAAAAGTAATATTTTTGCTGGATGCAACGCGGATCGCAGGTTGAGTATTTTGAGGATCCGTCGCTTCGATCCGGAGATTTTTCAAATTGACGCGATCGCTTTCGATCGCCATGACTGTCCCAGTTTTCCCCCAGATCGTCGCCCCTGCACCATCTAATGTGACAGGTTGACGAATGGTCACGGGGGCTTCATATTCTCCATTGGGTGGGAAAAGCGTAAAGTGTTCGTGAGGCGATCGCGCGTCGAGTTGTCCTTGTAAGGTCGAGGAAACTGGATTCTCTGACGATTTCTGTTTCCGTACCACAAATAAAGATTTCTTTAAATCTTCAGTGGTGGGTAATGGGTAATGGGTAATGGGTAATGGATTTTCAGAAACCGCAGTGCAATTTTCCGATCGACTGGTGACTGGTGACTGAAAAAACCGTTTAATTGCGTTGATTAGTCCAGACATAACATTTCTACCTCCACAATACGACCGTGGGGACTTTGAGAGAGTTGGAACCATTGACCGTGTTTGAGGGCGATCGCGTTACCGAGAGGGACGCTTTGTCCATTAGAAGCCGTGAGAGAAGTTAACTGCTGATTGGCCAGCCACCAACGGCCTTGGTGGACGGTACAGTAGGCTTGAGGGATGCAATCGCACTTCTCCCCCGGGGAAATATTGTCAAAAACGTGCCATTTAAAAAGAGAGAGGCGATCGTAAGCCATCACCTCACTGTCCCGCAGCCATTGACCCGGACGGCGTTGCGATCGCAAAATCAAATGAGGAATTGTTCCGGTTTGTTTCGTGTTGCAAAAAGGACATCTCGCCTGATTTTGCTGTTCTAAAACAAACCATTTACCAGAACATTGAGGATTTTGACAGGGGACGAGAGAATCCCAAGTTTTAGTTAATCCTCTCTCCCATTCCATCGCTGTCGGGCGCTTTTCAGGAGCATGAAGTCCCTCAATAAAGGCTTTTTCAAACAACCGACTCAAATAGGATCCAAATGCCGTATAAGGCAATTTAATCATCTTCGGGCGATTGGAAAAATCTCGGGGATGTTCGCCAAACAATGCCTTTTCTCCCATGCTTAAGCGATCGTCTTCTTCTGCGGAAACTGTCGAATGTATTTTCGGACCTTCTAAGGGATGGCGCTGAAATAAATATTGATAGATTAAGACAGCTAAAGCATGAAGATCGGTTCGAGTCGAAACGTGCTTGCGCTGGGGATGATCGACCGGTAAATGAACTGTAGTTAAAACTTCCGGAGCAATGTAGCCTCTTGTCCCTAAAACATCGGGAGGAAATAATCCCGGCACGACTAAAGAATCGATATCAATAATCAAGCATTTGCCTTGATCGGGATTCACCAACACATTTTTATTAGATAAATCTGAATGCGCTAATCCGGCTTGATGTAAGCGACGAATTGCTCTTGCTAAAAGAATGCAAATATTGAGATAATCAATCCATGTTCCTCGTTCTTCTGGAGATAACATTCCTCGCAATTTTTCACGAATAAACCAAGTACTTTCTTTTTCTTTCCCTTGGCAAAATCCCGAACTAAAGAAAAAATCTTGAGGATACGTTGGCGTGATAATTCCTAATTGAGGGCGGGTAACAATTCCCGTTGACCAGCAAAAAAGGTTTTGCCAATAATCTCCTGTCTCGCGATCTATGGTGGGATTATATCGCCCTAAAATTGCCTCGAGTCGGTTGATGCGATTGGGATCGGCGGCGAGGGCTTCGTCTTTATACAAACAGAGGACAGAAGCGCGATCGCTGGTAAAATAGACTTTTTTCATTGCCCCTTCTGCGATCGCATTGGGAATATACTCAATTATGCGCCCATCGGCTAAAGTTGCGGTTTTCATGTTGTTGGTTATTGGTTGTTGAAAATAACGAGAGTGCGATCGTCAAATGAGCCTTTCACGTGATAGGAATCTAACCAAAGTCTCAGATTTTTGGCGGGACATTTTTGAGGCTCGCTGTTTTGCCAATGTACTGCGGCTAATAAGGCTGGAGATGTTATTAAATCTTGCCAGCTAATCCCAAGGACTTCAGCATAGCGATCGCAAGAATAAAGAGATATCGTTTGCGGATTTTCTTCAGGAGAAATCAGGCGATCGATTTGGCTGTAAAATCGATCTTTTTCTGCATCTAAATCTGCTAGATTGCCGAGCTTAGTTGTGCTTAAGCGATCGATGATTTCTCCAGAATTTACATTGGGCTGAGAAATGATTTGATTGAGAACTAAATCTCCATACAAGCGGAACATTTCTGCGGCGGCGGGAAAATAATCATCAGCAACCCCATCGGTCATCACGAACAATGTTTTTAAAGGACTGAAAAAGGGAAAAGTTTTCCGCATTAAATTATCTCGATCGACCTTCCCCGGAGTCGTTAAAAACTCAGTTTGTCCGGAAAATTCACCGCGATCGGGCATTCCCAGTAAATGCAAATTATGATTGCGATCGAAAGCGACCGTTACACCATCTCCCACCTGACAAGTTAAAACCAAACTATATTCAGTATTTTTATAGTTAACTGTCCGATGAACGGCTAATAAGAGTGTTGCCGAGAGATCGTCATTATTAATATCTCGATGTCCGAGTATTTTGTAATATTTGGTATACTCAACTCGTTCTTTGACAGCATCTTCTACTGCCGCAAAAGCGACCTTCATCGCCTCATGCAAAGCAATTTGAATTTGTTCCAAATCTTCTTCTGCAAATGCACCACTCTCCTCATCTCTCTTAAACGTATCAACAGACCAATTTTGACGTTTTTGCAGTTTAACCCCCTCTAGAGCCTCTTCTAGATACTGTACAGCCGCCAAACAAGAGACCTTTGCACCCACGCGAGAAAACTTTTTCGATCCCGCCCCATCGGAAACGGCGACGATCTGCCAATCTCCACGGGTACTGAATTCAAACCAATCATCGCAATTCGTGCCGTCGTGCTTGTGTTTTTTCCCTCGTACCCTTGCCCCGATCGCTTGTAAACCGCCTGTCATTTCTGCAAATTGGCAAAAGGATTCTGAATGTAAATCCGGTTCGTGTTTGGGTAAAGGTTGATATTGCCAGATTGCCCGCGATCGCTGTGGAGGTGTTGGTTTCTCCCTCGCGATCTCATCTGCCATCACCATAATGAGCGGCGATCGTTCTGAAAACAATTTCCCCTCAACTGCAACTAAAGGATCGGCTGGAAAAACGAGAATAAGCGGCGAGATCGCCTCTGTCACCACCTTTTGCATCGTCCCGAGACTCACTTGACGCATTTGTTGCTCTCGGGAAAGAAATGCGATCGCATCCTGCCAAGCTAAATCGAGAATTTGCTCGCGATCGCTCAACGGCCTGCCCGGAAGATCGAGGTAATAGGCGAAAATATTTTGATAAAGTTGCGCCAAAACTTTGGGAACTTCGGCTGCTTGTTGAGGATGACAGCGCAGAAACTCAGCCCAAATCTCCTCATATTGAGATTTTGCTCGGCATCCGGACATGAGATTGAGTTTCTTTAAAATGGCACGTACTAATTCTTCTTGGCGCAGTTTCATGGAATACTCCCGATAAATACGCAACGATGGTAAAAGATTGTTGAAATTCTCTTCCCATTCATCAATTTTTATCGAGGCCTGCTCTATCTTCCAGATAGATAAAAGCAGGTTAAAGCAGGCGATCGAGCAGGTTTCAATTCCAGACACGATCGAGATCGCGATCGATTGTTGAGATAAATCATCAGAAAAGTCGATATAGATCGCTTTCTTAGAGGAGAACGATCGCTCTTTTTGCAGATAACGATCGTCACTTTATCCGATTCTTATCAGTGCATAATCTCTCATAAAGCGAGATGATGAAACTGTAAGCCATTACGAGGGAGACTGAGCGCCGCCGGGAAAATTCCGAACTTTTGCTGAGAAAATTTAGTGTTTTCCTCTAGAGACGGAATAAAATTAAGATGTGCTACCTTAGTAGGGGAGAGAAATTTAAAAATTTTTCTAAGAGCGAACAACAAACCTTCTCATATTTTTATTATCGAGGTTGTAGAAATGAATCGACTTATGAATGGATTAGCAATAACTTCAGCAGCGATCGCCGCTAGCTTTCTGGCAATATCTCCCGCTCTCTCGCAAACATTCGTTAGAACCGAATTAGTGCTTTCGGTAGATGTCTCGGGAAGTATTGATAACAATGAATTCAATATGCAGCGTCAAGGCTATGCCAATGCTTTTCGCAATACTGACTTGATTGAAAAAATTACTGGTTTAGACGGCGGAATCGCTGTAACTCTGCAATATTGGTCGAGTAATACTGCAGATGCTCTAGATTGGTTTCATATTACTGATGCGGCTAGCGCAGAGAGCTTTGCTCAAGCGATTGAAAATGCAACTAGACCTTTAGAGGCTACCGTGGGGAACGGTACGAATATTGCCGCTGCCATCACTTCCGCCACAGATTTATTAGCCAGTAATGACTTTGAAGGTCGACAAGTCATCGACGTATCTGCGGATGGTCGCCAAAATACAATGCTTAATGGTATTGGCCTTTGTGACCCTCAAGGGAATCTCCAAAGTCTCGATCCAGCCTGCACCAGTTTAGTAGAAGCGGCTCGCGATTATGCTGAGGGCAATAGTGCAACCATTAACGGTTTGCCCATTCTCAACGATGTGGTGGATCTCGATGCCTATTTTAATGATTTTGTGGTTGGCGGATCGGCATCTTTTCTGGAAGCCGCCTCTGATTTTGATGATTTTGAACGAGCCGTTGTTGCCAAAATCAAGCGCGAAATTTCCGTTCCCGAACCTTCTATTACTTTAGGCTTGTTAGCTTTGGGACTTTTTGGCGGCAGTTCTTTGCTGAAAAAGAAAGATGTTGCCTAATATCGAGGGAAAGCGATCGCCAAGCGCAAAAATAGATTGCTGTTAATGCGATCTCAACCGAAAAAGGGAGTTAAAGATTAACTCCCTTTTTCGCTATTTTTATATTTTCTGGATCTTCTCGCGATCGCTCTCTCCTTATGCTGGTAAAACTTAACTTTTTATAGTTTTGCTCTTGTCAAATTAAATTGTATCTTCGATACTAAAGGCAGCGCTGAAATTTAAGACAGCTATCTGTTGAAGTATTTTGAGGATTGCAGAGGATGAATAGAAGTTTTGCCAGACTGGGAGCCGGACTGGGGACAACAATGACAGCGATCGCAATTGGTATGCTTGCTTCCTCTCCTTCTCTTGCCGGTACTTTAGTTAGTACGGAATTAGTGCTGTCGGTCGATGTCTCGGGAAGCGTCAATCCTAGAGAATTCGATCTTCAACGCCAAGGCTATGTCAACGCTTTTCGCGATGCCGAACTCATTAGCCTGATTGCTGGGTTAGAACATGGCATTGCCGTAACCATGCAGTATTGGTCAACGACTCCCGCCGCCCCTCTCAACTGGTATCACATCACCGATGCTGCCAGTGCCAACGCTTTCGCCGATGCGATCGCCGCCGCCCCTCGCCCGGCGGGAAATTTCACGAATGTTGCTGCCGCGATCGATTCCGCCGCGAATTTGCTTTTAAGCAACGATTTTGAAGGCGATCGCAAGGTTATCGATGTTTCCGGGGATGGCGGTCAAAATAGAACGTTTGCAGGAACGAGCTATTGTTCTCCTCTTGATGGCGGTCGCACAAATCTCAATCCGGCTTGTACGGGTTTAGTGACTTCTGCTCGCGATGCCGCAGTTGCGGCGGGGATTACCATTAACGGGCTGCCTATTCTCACAGATATTCCCAATTTAGACGACTATTTTCTCAACACTGTCATTGGTGGAGATAACGCATTTGTTCAGGCTGCCGCAACCTTTAGCGATTTTGAGACGGCAGTGAAAACTAAAATCAAACGCGAAATTATCCCCGACCCCAAGCCAGAAACCGTTCCCGAACCGTCCCTAACTTTAGGGTTACTATTGGGATTATTGGGAGGAAAATCTCTGCTGAAAAACCGACGCGATCGCGCCTAACTTTTTCTGCATCACCATCAGAAAAAAAGCGTGCTTGGGCGATCGCGATTAACCAATCATTGAGATTAAGAAGCGATCGAAAGAAACGGACTCATCTCTTCTCAATCTTTTAAAGTATTTCCTCTCATCAGAGTTATTAATTTTTTTAAGATTTTCTTGTCAAGGTACTCAATTTTTGTTAATTTTTTGACTGAAATTAAAAAATCGTGCATTCCACCCTTAAAAGTCTAGACTATCTGCAAACAAAAGAGTAGACGTGTTTCTTACCTTTTATTTTCCTACTAAAAATAAGAGTCAGCCTCATAATTGTTACTTTTCCCAGCCCGAGAGGTTATAAGCTAAAAAGAATACGCCGCAGATTTGGGTTAAAGTCTACTGATGACTGAATACAAAACTAAGAAAAAACGCCGTTTCGTGATGTCAATCGCGACGGTACTCGGTTTAACAACTGGAATTGGGAAAATTGCTCCAGTTGAAGCCAATATTATTACTCTACCTGACGGAACGGAATGTACGGGAGATTTTCAAGGCGGGCAGCTGAATGGTCGCGGTCGTTGTAGCTACGGCAATGGCAATGTTTACGAAGGGGAATTTCGCGACGGGGAGGAAAATGGACAGGGTTTATTTATCTATACCAATAGCGATCGCTATGAAGGACAGTTTCGCGACGGTTCTCGCAATGGTTTTGGCGTGTTTTATTTTGTCAATGGCGATCGCTACGAAGGACAATTTCGCGACAATAAACGCAATGGCATCGGTCGCTTGGTTTTTGCCAATGGCGATCGTTATGAAGGTGAATTCCGCGATGACAAACGCAACGGTCGCGGTATTTTTTACTTTGTCAACGGCGATCGCTATGAAGGTGAATTTCGCGATAATAAACGCAGTGGAGAAGGTCAATTTATTTTTGCCAATGGCGATCGCTATGAAGGTGAATTTCGCAGCGATCGCCGCAACGGTCGCGGCGTTTTGGTCTTTGCCAATGGCGATCGTCAAGAAGGAATTTGGGTTAACGATGAATTAACGAATGAGGTGGTTGATTATATCGAACAAAGCCGCCGTAAATCCTTTGAAGATTACTTTGGCAATCGTATTAATACAGAAGAAAAGAACATTTCTCTAACGGCAATACAGAAGCATTTAGAAGCGATCGAACGTCAAACCGGACAAAAATTGGCGTTAATTTATACGACAAGTCATAGCGATCGCTTAGAACTCATTGCCATTACCGCTCGAAGTTATCCTCTAATCGAACGAGTCGATAATTTAGACCCCGAACAGATCCTCAGTGTTGCCACAGAATTTCGCCGTCAGATTACAAGCGGTAAAACTCGAACGCATCGCAGCTATTTACCTCATTCTCAACAACTCTATCAATGGTTAATTGCCCCGATCGCAACTCATTTAGAAACTCAAGAAGTTGATACCCTGCTCTTTTCTCTCGATACGGGTTTGCGAGGCCTTCCTCTTGCTGCTTTACATGACGGCGAGCAATTTTTAGTTGAAAAATATAGCTTTAGCGTTATTCCCAGTTTTAGTCTAACCAATACCCTCTATAGTTCGTTGGATAATGCTCGAGTTTTAGCAATGGGAGCCTCTCAGTTTCGCGAAAATATCCCTCTGCCTGCCATTCCTTTAGAATTAGCCCTCACCCAGCGATCGGGAGAAGAGAATAAAACATTTCTCAATGAAGAATTTACCCTCGAAAATTTACAATTACAGCGCCATCTTTTTCCCTTTCAAGTTATTCATCTTGCCACCCATGCCGAATTTAAACCGGGACATCCGGGAAATTCTTACATTCAATTATGGGATCGCAAACTTACCCTCCCGGAATTAGGTCAACTAAGTTGGAACAATCCTCCGGTGGACTTATTGGTATTGAGTGCCTGTCGTACTGCTTTTGGAGACGAGGAAGCTGAGTTAGGATTTGCTGGACTGGCCTTGCAAACGGGAGCAAAATCCGTTCTAGCTAGCCTTTGGTACGTTAGCGATCGCGGAACCCTCGCACTGATGGGCGAATTTTACGACAATTTAGCCGCTCTTGCTTTGAAGTCGGAAGCCTTGCGACAAACTCAACTCGCTATGTTACGCGGAGAAGTTATCTTAAGCGAGACGCTTTGGAAAGAGTTAGAAAGAAATCCGGGTTTGGCTCCCGAGGCGATCGCCATGCGAAACGCCAGACTTTCCCATCCTTATTATTGGTCGGGATTTACACTCATTGGCAGTCCGTTATAGTTTTTGGTGATGGGTTATTGGTTATGACGGCAAAAAAACCACAATCATTCACTATGAATCTTTATTCTCTCGAACTAAGCGGAATCCAAAGAGAATATGACGGGAAGTAATAGGACGAGTATGTCGATAAGCACCGCGACAAAAACCCGGGAGATCGTCCCAAGAACACCCTTTCAGAATAGAGCGAGTTTGCAAACCTCGTTGAATGAGGGTTTCCGTCCATTCAAAAACATTGCCCGACATATCTTCCACTCCGTAAGGACTTTGACTTAGGGGATAGGCTGCGATCGCACTGGTATGCCAAAGCTCGCTTCCTCCAAAGTTGGTTGCGTCGTTTTGCCAGCGATCGCCCCAAGGAAAATAACGTCCGTCTGGCGATCGAGCCGCTTTTTCCCATTCTTTTGCTGTAGGTAAGCGATAAATATATCTGTCTTTTTGACTTTTCCAATTCGCAAAAGCGCGAGCATCTTCATAAGAAATCAAAACAACGGGGTGTTTATTTTCTCCTTCGGGATAGTTATTATTTTTCCATAAATAGGGTTGAACTTCTGTATACGGATGGACGAGAAATCCTTGTTCTTGATATTCGGCTTCGGATATTCCGGGAGAATGATATTCAGTTTCTTTGACAAAGATTTGATACTCTTCATTGGTTATTAAATTACGACCAATACAAAAGTCGGGGAGAAAGGTTGTTTGGCGAGAAGGTTCGCCCGCAAACCAACGTTTTTGGCGTAATGCTTTCTCTTCTTGGGGAATATCGGCGGGATTTTTTGCCGCAGCGATCGCAGAAATTTGGTAAGCATAATCTCGTTCTGTGCGATCGCTTCCTGAAATAAATTCGCTTGCAGGAATGAGAATAAATTCGCCATCATCACCACAATTGGCAATCTCCTTTTTCTTCGTTTTGGGAGACTGACAACTCATTAAAAGAAGTATGACAAGCGTAATCCCGATGAACTTGTTCAACGACACAAAAAATATCAAGAAATGACAGAATTTAGAGAATCTTCAAGCGTTAGGGGTGCGAGAAATTTTCCCGACACCCTTTTATCAATTATCAATTGTTTGGAGAAGAAAAAAGAGGATCGCGATGAGGGCGATCTCCAAGCAGAACATAAGGAAGTTCGTGTTCTCCTTGATAAACTTGTGTGGGACGGAAGATGCGATTTTCACCAATTTGTTCTCGCCAATGTGCCAGCCATCCTGCCACCCGAGCGATCGCAAAAATAGGGGTAAACAAATCCGTAGGAATGCCTAATTTGCGGTAGACCAAACCGGAATAAAAATCCACATTGGCATAAATTCCTTTATGTGCCAATTTTTCCTCGACAACTTTTTCTAATTCCACCGCAATATCGTAAATGCGATCGCGCCCGCGTTGCTCGAACAAGCGTTCTGCTAAACTCTGTAAAATCGTCGCTCGCGGATCTTTGACTTTATAAACCCGATGTCCGAAACCCATAATTTTCTTCTTGTTGGTCACGCAATCTTCAACATAAGCGCGGACATTTTCGATCGAACCAATTTTATGTAACATGGCAATCACTTCTTCATTGGCCCCCCCATGTAAAGGTCCTGCCAATGTTCCCACCGCCGAAGCGATTACGGCATAAGGATCGGTCAGGGTTGAAGATGTCACCATCGCCGAAAATGTAGACGCATTGATCGTATGTTCGGCATGAAGAACCAAACAAACATCAAAAATTCGCGCCGCGACGGGATCGGGAATTTGCTCGGTGAGCATATATAAAAAGTTGGTGGCGTAATCGAGTTCGTCTCGAGGTTGAACGGGATCGCTGCCTTTCCGCATCAATTTAAATGCGGCAACCATTGTGGGAATTTTCGCCAGCAAGCGAACCACGGCTCCCCAAATATAGGCGGGATCGTTAAGGGCGCGACGAGCGTAAAACAGCCCTAACGCTGCCGCCGATGTTTGTAAGGCATCCATCGGATGTCCCGTTTCTGGAAAACATTTCATCATGTCGCGAATACGGTACTTGATGCGACGATGATTGTAAATATCTGCTTCAAAGGTGGCAAGTTCTTCTTTTGAGGGTAGATGACCCCAAATTAAAAGATAGGCGGTTTCGAGAGAGGTACTTTTCTGTGCCAACTCTTCAATCCGAATACCGCGATATTCGAGAATTCCCTGCTTTCCATCTACATAGCTGATCCCCGAACGTGCGGCGGGGATATTTTCTAAGCCCGGAATATATTCACAAACTGTCATATCTCTACCAATAAATCGCGAAAATTTGCTAATAATCTTTTAAATTAACCGAAAAAATAATAATAATCCTGTTTTCTCCCAAAGTCTTTGGATTTGCTCATTTAAACTCAACAATTCTTTAAACTAATTTACAATTATTGATACTCAAAATAAATTTCAAATAAACCATTTAGGTGAAGTCAATAAGAATAACTCACTATTGCCAATAGGCGTTCCGTTTTCAAAAATTCTCACGCCCATGATTCCTGCTTTTTTGACAATTAATTTTTCTTGAGTGTTACCCCAAGTTAAAATTTCTGCCCAATTGCCCAAATCGGGCTGATGTCCGACCAGAGCGACGCTATGATAGTCTTTTTTCAACACATACCAATTGACCCAAATATTGATATCGCCGTTGGGGGCAAGAGATTCAAAGGGTTCTACTTTCTTGCTTAATTTTGCTTCTTGGAGAATTTGTGCTGTTTGCATTGCCCTCACTAAAGGACTGGTGAGAATGAGGTCAAAACGAATATCGAGATCGAATAAGCGTTTGGCAACTTTCCTTGTTTTTTTGCGCCCGATATCGGTGAGGGGACGTTCTGCATCAAGGGAATATTCGGTGCGATCGCTGGCAATCCCGTGGCGGATTAAATAAACATTCATAAAGATGAATAAAGATGAATTAAAATGAATTAAAATTTAGTCTCAGAGATTTAATTCTAGCTCGGGATTGGCGATCGCATCGAAGGTTATCTGACTTAATATTTTAAGTTTATTGAAGAAATAACTATTGGTTTTGTCTGGTGTAAAGGTGACAATATTACTCCGAAAGAAATAGAATTTTTCTGGGTCTGGATTGGGTAAAATCGGGGATTTTGCTTTTTTGACTGCTTGGGTTTGAATTTGAGTATCTTGTTTTTTAGGGTCTTGTTTGTCAATCTCGCTTTTTTCTAATTCATCTAAGAGATCGAGAGTTTCGAGTTCGTCTAAGGAGAGTTCTGTTGGTTGGCGATCGGGTTTTGTCGGGGAGATTTTTGAGCGATCGCTTTCTTCTTCTGGAACTACTGATAATCGATCGGGTTCGTCAAGTTCGAAAATCCACTCATTTTCCGGGGTTTCTGCCTCGAGTAACAATGCCATTTCTGCGGAGAGGACGGGAGGGAGGGCTAATTGAGGAGGAACGACAAATAAATCGGATTCAAGAATGGAAAAAATGCGACTCAATCCAGCATGAGCGCGAATAATGCTCAGGGCGGAGGTTGTAAAATGAAGTGTCGAGGCTAAAGATGGACGTTGGCTCAAACGTTTCATTTTCTCTGGAACGGTTTCTCGTTCGATCTGCCAACTGCGAATACCTGCATTTTTCCGCAATTCAATGCGGGAAAATAGGCCAAAAGGCTGAATGGGGGATTGTTTCTCTCTCTCGGCGATCGCATTTTCTTCCAGACGTTCGAGGTGGGTATAAGCGGGAAAATAATCTGGTAATTTGCGAGAAATCAGGCGCTCGAAATCGCTGCTAAAATGAGGGGCAGGCTGGCCGCGACGTTCCCAAAGGGTGAGAATTTGTTCGACAGAAATGACCTTGTAGCGACCTTGATAGAGGGCTTCGATAGCAGCTAAGCGAATCCAGTGAGGTTCGTACTTTTCCAACCATCGCGCCACGAGTTCCGTACTCATATATCCCTTGGTATCGAATCCATAGCGATCGAGGAGGGCTAAAGAGCGAGCGATATCTGATTGGCGAGAAAATTCCGGACTGGTCATACTTTGAGTGATCGCGATCGCTAGAGTTGCTCAAGGAAAATAGCCAGAAATTGAGCGATCGGGCATTTCCTTCAGCCTACAATCTTTTTACCACAAAAAATCTAACAAATTCTTTGGACAACAGATTTACGAATGTTCCCATCAGTTTATGAGTGCGAGGCTTGTCCGCTCGGTCTTTCATCCTTTCATTGCTCATCGCGAGTATCGGCCGGGGTTTTCGCCGCTTCGGGAGTTGAGAATCGTTTTCCTCAATGCGATCGTCGTACATTCTCAAAATGCCGTGAGGAAGACACTCCGTTGACTTTGTTAGCATAGATCCAGAGATTATCCCTCTTTTATATTTTTCCCGCAAATGGGAAGAGCGATCGAGGTAGGGTGCAAGGATGAAGCATTTAATACTTAATATTTGCAATGAGAATTGGATTTTTACATCATTTTTTGACAGCGATCGCCGCTTTTTCTAAACGTTGGGGATGGGGTGGCAAGCCTACTCCTGTTTTACCTCCAGTGGTGGTTCCGGCTCCTCTACCCAACAATGAAGCCGATCGCCTGAAAGCCTTAGAACAATACCAAATTCTCGATACCCTGCCAGAGCAAGATTTTGACGATTTAACGACGATTGCAGCGCAAATCTGCGGGACTCCCATTGCGCTGATTAGTTTGGTCGATCGCGATCGCCAATGGTTTAAATCTAAAGTAGGATTGGATGCGGAGGAAACCCCCAGAGATGCCGCATTTTGCGCTCATGCCATCCTCGAACCACAAAAGGTGATGGTGGTTGCCAATGCCCTAGAAGACGAGCGATTTCAGCGCAATCCTTTGGTTTTACAATATCCCGATATTCGCTTTTATGCCGGTGCGCCTCTGGTGACTCCAGAAGGACTGCCCTTGGGGACGTTATGCACGATCGATCGCCAACCTCGGGAATTAACTTCAGAGCAGTTGGATGCCCTACAAGCCCTCAGTCGTCAAGCGATCGGGCAAATGGAACTTCGGCGCAATAATTTCAATTTAAAGGGAGAAATTCAGCAACGGAAACAGGTAGAAATCGCATTGCGGGAGGAAAAAGCAAAATCAGAACGATTGTTATTAAATATTCTGCCTCAAGCGATCGCGGAACAACTCAAAGATAAACATGAATTAATTGCTGAAAAATATGAAAATGTCACCATTCTTTTTGCTGATTTGGTAGATTTTACTCGCTTTTCGACGCAAGTGCCGCCTCAAGAGGTGGTTACGCTTCTCAATGAAATTTTTTCCCGTTTCGATCGCCTGACGGATCGTTACGGTATGGAGAAAATTAAAACCGTGGGAGATGCTTATATGGCAGTTGCTGGCTTGCCTCAACTCAGCCAAAATCCGGCTGAGCAAGCGGCAAATTTAGCCCTCGCCATGTTAACCGCGATGGAGGAATTGAATGCGGAGAAGCCTTATCAGTTCGATCTGCGAATTGGTTTGAATTCGGGAGAAGCGATCGCGGGAGTGATTGGCGAGAAAAAGTTTGTCTATGATATTTGGGGGGATGCCGTTAATACCGCAAGTCGCATGGAATCCCTCGGTATTCCGGGAAAAATTCAGGTGTCCCAAAGGGTTTGCGAACAATTAAAAGATCGGTTTAATTTTGAAGAACGAGGGGCGATCGAAGTCAAGGGCAAAGGCATGATGAAGGTGTATTTTCTGAATGGCCTATCATCTATCTAGATTCGGCTTCATCCATTAAAATAATGCGCCGTTGGTTGGGAGCTAACATTGCACTTTGTTCCTGCATCACGGTTAAGGCTTGAGAAGGGTCAAAACTGCGATTGAGATTGGCACGCAGGCGGGTTACTTTGTACTCAGTATCGCGGACTTCCATGCGAATCGCTTGTACTTTTTCTCGTTGTCCCCAATAGTAGGGAAATAAATTGCTTAAAGCTGCGATCGCTACCACCGACAAGCCGCCGTTAATCGCAATTTTGATTATTGTTTCCATAGCAAGAGCGGCATGGTTGCGGCTCTTGGGTTTTGGACGAGAGGAATAAGCACGAGAAGAATAGACACGAGACTCTCGGTAACGAGACTTCGATACTTTGGGGGGCGTACCGGGATGTCTGAGTTTTTGGGCTGTTTTCATTGAAGTTAACGTCTCGTGCTAACGGTACAGATACAAGTTGAGATAGGAAAAATCCTATTTTGAGGCTTTTTTGATTCTATACAAAAACTTCTCAATTGACCAATATTGAGACAATTCTAGAACCCATGTACTTTTTATCATCGCCATTGCAACGAACAGCGAACAATATCTCTACTTTCAAAATCATAAAAATTATTCTGTTCCCAACATTTGTAATTGATACAAACTGGCATATATTCCGCCTTGTGCTAAAAGCTCATCATGGTTGCCAGATTCAACTAATTGACCGCGTTTTAAGACTAAAATGCGATCGACATTGCGAATAGTGGACAGACGATGAGCGATAATAATAGCCGTGCGTTCTTCTAATAATCGGTCTAAGGCTTCTTGGATGAGTCTTTCTGTTCCCACATCCAAACTCGCTGTCGCTTCATCTAAAACTAAAATGCGAGGATCGCGAATGGCAACTCGCGCAAAGGCAAGGAGTTGTTTTTGTCCGCCAGATAGATTAGTGCCTCGCTCTCTTAATTGCGTATCATAACTTTGAGGGAGTTGGTCGATAAAGTCTTCAATGTTGGTCGCGATGGCGGCTTGTTGGATCTCTTCAAAAGAATAACTTTCTCCTAAAGTAATATTGCGTTTGACATCCCCAGCAAATAGGAAACTTTCTTGCAGAATCACTCCAATATAACGTCGTAATTGCGCTTGACGTAAATCGCGAATATCGATTCCATCGACGATAATTCTACCTTTACTGGGTTCGTAAAGGCGACAGAGAAGGCGAATGATCGAACTTTTTCCGGCTCCTGTCGGTCCGACTAATGCGACTTTTTCCCCCGGACGAATGGTAAAGTTTAAATCTTGGAGAACGTATTCGTCGGGCTTGTAGCCAAACCAAACATTTTCAAAGCGAATTTCTCCCGGTTTGTTCTGCGATCGCCATGCAGATCCTTCTAAAAATTGACTCTCGGTATTTTCGCTCGGATCGCGAATTTCGACAGGTTCATCCATTAATTCGCCGATGCGTTCGATCGCGGTAAATCCCGATTGAATCATGGTGAATTTTTCTGCAAATCGCCGCAGGGGATCGAACAAGCGTTGCGCGTATAAAATGAAGGCGGAAAGGGTACCAAAGGTTAAAGTATCTTGTAAAACGAACAGTCCTCCCATCCATAAAACTCCTGCTACGGCAATAAAAGAAATAAATTCCAAGGTTGCAGAAACTGCGGAATCGTGAAAGATTGTTTTATCGATTTCTTGACGATATTTTTGATTGATGGAGCGAAACATCTCGGAATTAAAGCGTTCTCGGCGAAAAAGTTGCACGATATTAATCCCGGAAATGTTCTCCGCTAACATAGAATTAAGTTTAGAAAGCTCTTCTCGGGCGAGATAGTTGGCTTTGCGATATTGTTGTTGAAAAAAGACGATCAAGGCGGAAACGGGAATGAGCAACAACAGTAACATTGTGGCTAATTTCCATTCCAAGGCAAAAATGGTAAAAACGATGACAACAATGTAAATAATATCGCTGAGAATTCCGATCGCTCCCGTGGCAAAAACATCCCCCAAGGCTTCTACATCACTGGTAATTCGCGTGACTAATCGTCCAACGGGAGAGCGATCGTAAAAGCGAGAGGCAAGGGATAAAACATGAGCAAATAAATCTTCTCGCACTCCTGCCGTAATTTCTTGCCCTACCCGTTGCACGAGATATCCTTGTAGGGAGACAAAGGCAAGGCGAATGGCGATTGTTACCAGTAAAATTTTAATTAAGGTGCTGATGCCAGTCGATAAAGAGACTCCTTTTAAGATGCTCCAAGTAGGTTCGTCTTGCAAAAGAGAGATTGCCTGTCCGACAATTAAGGGTTGAATGACTCCAGCGATCGAAACGGGGAGCAAGAGCAACATGGAAACGAGAAAGATTTTACCATTGCGGCGAGCGTAGGGGATCAGTCGCAGAAATAGCCGCCAATCGTTGGGACGCGAGGATGAGGAAGGCTTATCTTCAAGGGAGGTGGGAGAAGTTGTCATGGAGAAACGAGAGGCGATCGCAAAAGTAGAGGATAAAAAGGTTAATCAGATTGTATCGAATCCCCAGTAAAAATAATTAATGGCATAAAAAGCATTTGCCATTGTCTGCGATCGCATTGATGGTTTTTCCTGTGATATCAAATTGGAGAGAAGGAGCGCGATCGCTTCTCAATTTTTGTTATGATGCAAAAGTATTACCTATAATGATGGGACAGATGCTCGTTACGAGTTAGAAGATGGGAGACTATATATTAATGACGACTTCCTCAGACCTCTCCCGTAAGCTCCGCCTGCCTAGCAAGTTCAGTGAATTTTTACGGGAGTTGACACGCTCTCAGGCTTAGTTTTGCAAGGATTTAGGGTTTTAGCTTAACCCGAACTCAAGTTACACTATTATCCCAATTTTGAATTGCTGCTTGTTTTTGTACACGATCTAAGCTATACCTAGAGAGGTATAATTTCAAGAGTAAAATTTCATCAAGATTTTTTTACGAGAAGATATGACAGTTAAAACTCTAATTCAAACTCGAAACAAAACCTTAGCCAGTCTTCTGCAAGATACAGGAGTTGAACCAGAATATACCATCGATCCCAAATTACTCACTGATGAATTACTGAAGTTGGCTACAGGTAAGACTGGCAAGCCAGAAGCTTATGAAGAAGATACGGGTTTAATTCTTTACCCAGACTCCATTTTGGCAGTCAAATATTACGAGCGAGATGGTCTGGCTTTACCAGATACTGAAGACGAAGTATATACTTATCTAGGAGGATACGAATCGACAATTGCAGGTTTAACTAATGCCGATCTTCTCATTACTTTTCAAGCCATTCAAGCTAATGCAGGTGAGTGGTCAGCCTTAGAAACCTCTATCATTGACATTTCAATTAAGTTAGATGCCTTTTCTCGTGAGATGACTAGCGACGGAAGGAGAATTTGTGATTTTTTAGAAGATATTATTCTGGCTCACATAGAAATTGGCGATCTCGATCCCGAGCAATTAGAAGACCCAGAATACGTACAGGGAATTCTTGAAGACCTTGGCGAAAGTCCCGAAATAGCTGAAGAAGAAGCCTCAAGACTAGAAATCTCCAAAAGGATGATCGATGACTTAACAGAAAAAGCCCAAGGTTACTATGACGTAGCCAATGTCTTATTAGGTAATCTCCAAACTTTCAAAGAGGGATTAATTGCCTGTTCTAGTGATGTCAACTCAAAAGAAGAGCTTTGCGATCAATTAGACATTGAAGGAGAGCTAGAAGATGCTAAAGCTGAACTAGATGAAATGAATGCTCGTCTTCAAGATTTACAAGCTCAATACGATAAATACGTTGGTCTGTGTTTTACTGGCGTTGTCGGTGGTGTCATCGGGATCACTATTACAGGTAGTATTTACGGCAAAAAAGCAGCAGACACAAAAAAAGAAATTAATGCTCTCAAGGCAGAAATTGAAGCACTAGAAAATACTATCGACGGACTGAATAAACTATTGGGAGCAATTACAACTCTTGATACTTCTTTAGAGAGTCTTTTTACAGTCATGATTGAAGCAGAAGTAGGCCTCAATCAAATAGTTTTAGCATGGCAGGTTATTGTGGAAGACCTCAAGATTTCCGCAGATGCTTGTGAAGCTGTAGAAAACTCGACAGATGTTTTCGATCTTTGGCTCAACTTCTTGGATACTGTCGATCCTTGGGAAAACATTGGTGGCAACGCAGTAATGGTCACAAATGCCTTTAATGATGCCTTAGAAGAATGGGCTTCACAACAAAATAATTAATCCCCAAGCTGACAGTTTTTGCTACGACAAAATGCAATTAGTTTAGCAGATTCATCAACAACTAGCTTTAATTTAAGAGAGGATAGTGAAAAGTAGCCAAATAATTAAACTTTTAGTTCTCTCTTAATTCATTAACTAAAAATTCTCAAGTTCATTAAATCTTAAAGGAATAGAATCAAAATGACTGCTCAAATCTCTATCAAAAATTCCCTGCTTGAAGTTAGTATCAGTGCGATGGAAGATAGTTCAAGAAAAATAAGAGATGCTTACGATCACTTAGGCGAGACTCAATACGATGACTTTAAAAGAATTTGTGGAAACATCAAAGACGATGTCATAGAGACTCTTGATCTGGCAAAAGATACCATTATCGAAACTAGAGCACTATTGAATAATACAGCTTCTATCGAACAAGTCAATGAATTAATTCATGTCAAAGAAGAAGAGTTAGCAGCAGCAACAGACCCAGGGGAGCAGGCAGAAATTCAAGAAGATATAGATAAATTTCGCGAAAAAGGAGACCCTCAAATTACAGAAAAGCTAGGCCCCATTGACGAAAAAGCAAATAGTTTAAATTATAAAGCTGGCGAAGTTGAGCTATCTGATTTCAAATCTCAGGTAGAGGAAGAAATTGCCGAAATCAACCAAGAATTAGCTGAAACAATTGAGCCTAATATTGAAAAATACGAACAATTAATTCAAGAAACTCAGGAAGACTATGACGAAATTTCCGAGCTAATGCACATTATGGAAGAAGAAGGATTTCTCGATTTTGTTTCTGACACTATACCTACACCAGAAGAAGTCGCAGCGATGATTGAAGGAGGAGCAGCTAATCCTTACTATGCTGCCATAATTGCGGGACTCCAAGTTTGTACAGAATTAATTGATGAAATTGGTGATGGCTTCAACTATGCTCAATTAGAACAAACAAGAGATTATCTTTATCAAAAATTACAAAACTATCAAACCGAACTTCAAAATTGGCAAAACAAAAAACAGCAAGCAGAAATAGATTTAAACGATTTAGCCAATATCAATATCATTGAAAGTGAAAGATTTGTCTTTACCGCACAAGTCAGAAATTTGGCAGAATCTTATACTACGTTTACTCAAACAATTCGTAATCTTCTGGAAACTGAAGTTAATTACGACAAAATCTTGCAAGACATGGCAGATATGATTGTTTATCTTGATAATGTTTTAGCTTCTTAATTGATGCTGTTTTTGTTACAGAATATTTCAATTCAATTTAGTACAAAAAATAGAAACAATTGAAATCATTGGGCATTAAGGTAGGCATTGCCCACCTTGCCAAAAATCATGTTTTTTCGTGTTGTGTCTTTACCAAAATTCTCAATAAAGATAATGAGTGAAACAAAAACTAAAACAACTAATACTTTTACAGTTGAAGACCTTTTAAGAATCAAAGAATATTCACGCATAGCGTCTCAAATGCCTTACTACTTAGAAGATGTTATTACTTGTTTGGGCTATGAAAATTCACCTTATGAATCTTTAAGTCCTGAAAGCTTCCAAGAATTATTCCAAAACATTAATAACAATGGTAGATATTGGAATAGCCAAGTGGAAAAAATCTTTGAAGAGCGTCTGACTGCTATGATGAATTTATATCATCAGCATATTGATAGCCTAAATAATGCTTTGCAACTACTTAACGAAATGATAGATAACAATGAACTAGGAGATATGACTCCTGTTAGTAAAGCTATCAGGGATTGCTGGTACGATATGATTTATGAAGTCGAGAAAAATGATACAACTTGTCAAAAATTAGAACAGTTTAAAAATCAAGCAATGCAAACTAGCAGCGATATTCAAACAAAGTTAGACTTGGCAGACAATATTGACGATAGCGATATCAAAAAATTTCTCTTCGATCTTAATGATGAATTACGACTCATAATTAATTTTTCAACTGAAGCAGAAATAAGTGCTAATAATCTCTGGACTGAATGGAGAACCATATCAGAGCAACTGGAAATTGCCAAAAACGCTGCTGATAGCATTTCCGAACAAAGTGATGTAGCAGATCTATATATAGCTTTACTAGATATTGTCGATGGATTAAATGTTACCTACGAAGAGACACAATATATGCTGGATTGTTTTACTACTGCCGATAGTCGTTATGAGAGTGAGTATCCAGGCAAAATTGCTCCTTTAGGTAGCTACATTGATAATAGTCAAAATATTACTTTGCTGCTTAAGGCAGAATGTCAAACCGCAAGTGGCTCTTGGCAACACTCACAAATTGACATCACTAATCTCGATCCTATAATGGATTTGATTGCCAATGAAAATGGACAATTAACTTTACAAGAAGATGGTAGCAATCCTTATGAAGGCTACTGTTATTATCCAGCAGGAAGCTATAGACAAAGTTCTAGAAATATGGAGATCATTTTAACTGCAGAATGTGCAGTAAGTTCTAGTTCTTTTAATGAGAGTACATTTTCTTTGACAGATGAGTTTATCATTACCTTAATGAATAATAATGGTGTTTTAAGTAAAGAAAACTAAATTCGCTGACTAATAACCAACATAGGAATTTTTGTACCAGAAATACAAGCATTTTCTCTTATCCACAACTTGGAAGGTTAGTTCAGGGGCTTTTTTGCTAAGGATTGCTTCTTCTAAGGTTTTGGAGGGACTTCTGCCTGCTTGATTTTTATAAATCTTCCAAGTCATGTTATTGAGATGTTTTCTTTCAGTCCTCAAGGGATGACAAGGAGGCTGAAAGGCTGACAGGGAAAGCAGTTGGATAAATGTCCCCAAAAAAGAATAGAGTTGTCTAGACAGACAACTCAAAAACAAAAATGTTCCCCGAATTATACCAGAAAGTCATCAATATTCACCTGAATGAAAGTCAAAGGTTAACTTTGCAATTGTTGATAATGCTCTTACAAAGCTATAGAAATGTGAGGTTGTCACGATTAAAGGATTGCATGCTCTTTCCCTTATCCAATCTGCTTTATAGCTTGCTTGTCACCCCTCAAGGTCATGACGCGATCGAGGTTAAATCGTCGCTTAGCTTGTCCAAATTTTCCTTCTATTCCATTGTGAATACTCTCATCTTCTCTGGCTTGTTCTTTTACAGATCAAATAAAAAAGTCAAAAGCTCTCGTATACACTACGAGAGCTTTTGTA
>NZ_JCAMRX010000045.1:0-51433 GCF_059821285.1 Spirulina sp. LEGE 11439 | reverse complement strand
CTGGTGACTGGTGACTGGTGACTGGTGACTGGTGACTGGTGACTGGTGACTGAAAAATAGGCGCGACAGAGACTTGGCATTAAACGGGCAAATTGATTGAGACGATCGCGATCGATGGCACTATCGAGGAGAGGCTGCCAACAACTATTCCACTCATCTTGAGAATCCCCCAAGGAGGTTTCGCGATCGCTAAAGGAAGGACGCAACCCCGGTAAAAATTTACCTCGCGCCAGTAGATCCAAACTCCAGCGATATACTTGCGACCAGAATTGGATTGAGTCCCCTAAGTCCCCCCGACGCGATAGTCGGGATCCCAAAGGTAATCCTTGTAATAACTGCACGGTTTCCCATCCATCCAAAGCGATTCCCTCAACCTGCCACCATTGCAAAGAAATATCTCGTCGCGAGATTTCTCCCTCACCTCCGGAAAGTATGGGGAAAAAATGACGCTGGGAGGAAAGAGAGTTTGCCGCAGAACTTTTCCGTTTTCTGCCCCTTCCTCTCTTCTCTGTTGTTTCCGAGGCCTCCCTCTCTTCCTCACGACTGGGAAGCGCGATCGCCAGACTCGTCCAAGGAAAGTCATCATCGCGATCGGGGAGAAAAATTTTCCGAGCAGTCAGACATGACAAGAGTTCGTCACGCGTCATCCCCAAGGGATGGCAGGGAATCTCTCCCTTCTCCGTCAATCCTTCTGAAGTTCTCGTCCGCCACGTTTCTCCCCAGAGGAAAAAATAACCGTTCTCGGCGGCATTCAAAATCCAACTCCCGTGTAAAATCGCCATATTTTTGATCTCGTTTACTTCTAAAATTGCAAATTGTCAGTAGCTCAATTCTGAGGTTTCCAGACATACGGCTGAAATGTCTGAAAATAGTTTTCAATATCACATCCTTCCCAATGCAAGAAGTCCGCACTCGAATTGCGAATTGCAAACGGAGCGAGTCCAGAAATGTTAGGATTGCGAAAGAGAAACAGTGAAAAAATAAAAGGAAAAGCACGCAAGATGCAAGAATTTGAAAAGTCAATATCCTTTGACGGACGGGATATTCGACTCCAGACAGGTTTCCTCGCTCCTCAAGCTGGCGGTTCGGTGTTAATTCAATCGGGAGAAACGGCGGTTTTAGTCACGGCAACTCGCGCTGCAGGTCGAGAAGGCATTGATTTCCTCCCTCTATTGGTGGACTACGAAGAACGACTTTACGCAGCCGGGCGCATCCCTGGCGGTTTTTTACGCCGAGAAGGCCGTCCTCCAGACAAAGTGACGCTGACCAGTCGCTTGATCGATCGCCCCATGCGTCCGTTATTTCCGCAATGGATTCGGGATGACATTCAAATCATAGCAACTACCCTCGCCCTTGATGAAGAAGTCCCTCCAGATGTTTTAGCCGTCACGGGAGCTTCTGTGGCCGTACTGTTGGCGCAAATTCCCTTTCAAGGTCCAATGGCTGCCGTTCGCGTTGGCTTAGTCGGGGATGATTTTATCATTAACCCCACCTATCGGGAAATCGAACAAGGAGATTTAGATTTGGTGGTGGCTGGCTCTCCCGATGGTGTCGTTATGGTGGAAGCTGGAGCTAATCAATTGCCGGAACACGATATTATCGAAGCGATCGAATTTGGCTACGAAGCCGTACAGGAGTTGATTTCAGCGCAACGAGAACTCTTGGTGGAGTTAGGATTAGAATTGGTTTCCGAAGAACCTCCTAAGGAAGATCCCGCTCTTGGGAAATTTGTGGAAAAATGCGCCAAAGATAAAATCAAAAAGGTCTTGGCTCAATTTGATTTCGATAAAAAAGCCCGCGATACGGCTTTAGATGAGATCAAGGCTCAAGAAGTGACCGCCGCGATCGCAGAATTACCCGAAGATAATGCCCTCAAGATAGCGGCAGAAGGAAAGATCGTCGATACTCTCTTCAAAAAGCTGACCAAAAAACTTATGCGCCTACAAATCATTAAAGATGGCGTGCGGGTGGACGGACGCAAGTTAGATGAGGTGCGCCCCATTAGCTGTCGCACGGGACTACTTCCTCGTCGGGTTCACGGCTCAGCGACTTTTCAACGAGGACTCACACAAGTTTTGTCTTTGGTAACTTTAGGGACACCGGGAGACGCGCAGGATTTGGATGATTTGCATCCACAAACCGAGAAGCGCTACCTCCATCATTACAATTTCCCCCCTTATTCCGTGGGAGAAACCAAACCCATGCGTTCCCCCGGACGGCGAGAAATCGGTCACGGCGCTCTTGCAGAACGGGCGATCTTGCCGATCCTGCCTCACCAAGACGATTTTCCTTATGTCGTGCGGGTCGTTTCTGAGGTGCTGTCTTCCAATGGTTCTACGTCCATGGGATCGGTCTGTGGTTCGACCTTGGCGTTAATGGATGCGGGAGTACCTCTTCGCAAACCCGTAAGCGGGACGGCGATGGGATTGATTAAAGAAGGAGATGAAGTCCGCGTGCTGACGGATATTCAAGGCATTGAAGACTTCTTGGGGGATATGGATTTCAAGGTGGCCGGGACGGATAACGGTATCACCGCCCTCCAGATGGATATGAAAGTTACGGGATTATCTTTGGATATTATTGCCAAAGCGATCGAACAGGCGAAGGATGGACGGCTACATATTTTGGAGAAAATGCTGGCGACTTTGGATCGTCCTCGCGATCGCCTTTCTCCTCACGCCCCGCGCCTGTTAACGATGAAGATCGATCCAGATTTAATCGGCTTGGTGATTGGACCCGGAGGTAAAACCATTAAGGGGATTACGGAACAAACGGGAGCCAAAATTGATATTGAAGATAATGGCACGGTGATGATCTTCTGCAACCGTCAAGAAAGCGCCCTCGAAGCGCGGCGCATTATTGAAGGGATGACGAAAAAGCTCAATGAAGGCGATGTTTATGTGGGTCGCGTGACTCGCATTATCCAAATTGGGGCATTTGTAGAGATTCTCCCAGGTAAAGAAGGGATGATTCACATTTCTCAATTGGCAGATTATCGCGTCGGGAAGGTAGAAGATGAGGTTGCAGTCGGTGATGAGGTGGTGGTAAAAGTGCGCGAGATCGATTCTCGCGGACGTATTAATCTCACTCGTCTCAATATTCACCCCGATGAGGCCGCAAAGGCTCGTGAGGAGGCTGCGAAAAACAATTAACGATTGAGTTCGTATAAAGAGCGATCGCACCAAGCGCGATCGCTCTTTTCTCTCACTCTCGAACAATTATCGAGAAATGTTTGAAACTGCAAAAATCCGTAGTTTCTTTAAAATCCCAAATCTGCCTTACCATTTTCTGCGGCGACTAACACCTCCTCATCGGTTTTTTCACTCCAATCTGTATCACCAATTTCTCGATAAAAGTCGCTATCATAAGCACGAGTCCTTACGACCACAGGCATCGGCACCGCATGACCTAAAATTAATGCCTGTTGTTTGGAATCCAACTTCGCTAAAACCGATCGCAGTCCTTGACCGCCAGAAACGCCGGTAAAAATGGCATTAATATCCTTTTCATCGTTTAACAAACAAGTGACGCGGGTTCCGACTTGAGACATCACCTCGGGATCGATTCCTGAAGGACGCTGATCGACCACCAATAAGGTAACAAAATATTTCCGCATTTCCCGCGCAATCGTCCCGAAAATCGTTTGATGCACGATCGCAGAATCGAGAAAACGATGTGCTTCTTCAATAGTAATCACCAATTGCCGAGGACGATCTTGAGGATTTTTAGAACGCAAAAAGAGATCGGCTTTATTAACATAATTGCTGTGAATGCGACGGGTGATCATATTCGTCACCAACATATACGACAGCATATTAGAATGAGAGCCAAATTCAATCACGATATGCTTGCCAGCATCAATGGATTGCAAAAGGCGATCGATATAATTATGAGGACAAACCGGACGAATATATTTTAAATGATCGAAACGCATTAACTTCCGTTGTAGCGCCATAATTGAACCCATATGACCTTGTTTGGTTTCACAAAATTCTTTAATATCTTCATTGGTCATATTTAATAACTGCACCATCCATGCCTTACCAAATTCAGACGCGAGAATATTAGCATTGTCGATACTGGCATCAGAAAGCCCGAGTTCGTGGGCGACTAAACGCAAATCTTCCATTTCAATTTGATCGTAACTGAGGAAAAGTTCTTGGGCATTGGGAACGCCTCTACGCTTAGTTGCAACGTTATCTAATGTATAAATTTCCACCTGTCCGGGAAACAGTTGCGCTAATCCTTTCACAGTACTCACACCCTTACCTTCTTGCATCGCGTCCCAACCATATTCCGAGTGCATATCAAACATCAAATTCACTGCCGCTTGTTTACGAATAATACCTGAAAGTAACAAGCGGGTTAAAAAAGATTTCCCCGTTCCAGATTTGCCAAAAATACCGTTACTGCGCTCAACAAAACGATCTAAATTGATGCAAACGGGAACATCCATATCGAGAGGTTGACCGACGGAAAAATTCTTGCGTTGCGGATCGTCTTCCCAACCAAAAACAATGCGAAAATCTTTCTCGCTGGCATCAAAAACTTGACTGAAATGAGTGGGAATTGTTTTAACCGGAAGGAGTACTGCGTCGCTATTACTATTGGTTTGAAAAGAGGCGAGAGAGGTATTCTCGACATCAACAATTCCTTGACTTTCTGGGGTGAACATGAGCATGGGAGATAATGTCACCATGCCATAAGTCCCGCTTCCTGCCAAAACTTCCCGCAAAAAGCTATCTTGAGGGGAAGGTGGATTGCTAAAAATTCTCGGAGTGGAGGTACCGAGGGCAACATCTGTGAGCAAACAGAAGAATCGCGATCGCGTTCCTTCCACGACTAAAAATTTCCCAACGCGCATATCTTCTACCGAAATATCGGGATGCAAGCGCACTTCTAAACCTTGCATCAAGGAACCTTGAATGACCGATCCGAGGGGAATATCTGGATTCATACAGTCAACGGGCAATTGTACTATTCTTTCTACAGTACATCTTTTTTGCAAGAGTGCAACCAATCAGCAATTCTCAAATTTATTGAGATGAGTCGGTTGAGGGATGCGATCGCATCTCTCAACCGATATTAACTACCTTTCTGGATGATTTGTAGACAAAGGACAAGGGATAGATTTTTCTCCAGTCCAGTCAGTAAAAGTATTTTCATCCCGGTAATGTCGAGGTGTTTGTAACAACAATCGCCAAACTTTGCCGACCTCCAATAAATTAAAGCGATCGGGATAGTGAGTTTGCAAAAGTTCTTGTACCATCGGATAATAATCTGAGTTCATACCGGGAAAAATATGATGCTCTGTATGATAGGAGAAATTCAAATGCAGCACATCAAATATTTTCGGTACTCGCAGAGAAACACTATGAGCGAGGGGATCGTTCACATCGGTCATCCGACAGAGCATATGATTGGTGTAAATGTAAAACATCACGCCACTATAGCCAATCCAGATCGGCAAAAAGTAACCCAATAGTAACTTAATGGGATTAAAATCAAGGAAAGTCAAGATACTCAAATGAATCCCGATCGCCAGCAGTAATTCCCAACCAATAGCCTTCCGTTCTTGAGAGCTAACGGTAAAGGAAAATACGGGATATTTCGTCGTACCATTATTAAACAAAAACACCGAACTGAGATTTCGAAAAGTGTGAATACCCCAAGAGTGTGCCATGCCAATTGTCAAAAAAATGGGATTCACTTCTGCTGAAGGAACAAACTGATTTTGAATCCATTTTCCCCAGTTTTTAGGATGTTCGGCTAAATAATTTCGATCTGGATCTTGCAAGGAGTTCGTCTTATTATGATGCTCTCGATTATGAACTGCTTTCCATAAAGTGGGTGGCATCCATAACAAAGTCAATCCGAATAAACCGATCGCTTGTTTTAATTGAGGATTTTTAATGGTTGCACTGTGCATGATATTATGCGTACTAAATAGTGCAATTATCACACTATTACCCATAATTACAGCAAAAGGTAAATACAACCACAATAAAGACGTATTCCAGCGATCGAGATAATCGGCAATCCCCCAACCTAGGATCAATATAGTTAGATTAATCCCTAGGATCAAAACGTGGTTTTGGTTGGGTAGAAATGCTTCAGGAGGCAGTAATGGACGCAACTTTTTAGCATATTCAGACTGAGCAATTAAGGGTTTAGACTGAACAAGATTTACCATGAATTATTTAATTCCAAAAAATAGAGGAATGGTATGATGCAAATCAAGTCTATCAATAAATGGTTACGAGTTAAACCAATTGCGATCGCATAACCAATTAAAGCCACGAACGTCAGTTAAGTTATATTGTAAAGGGGTAATGGAAATATAATTCTCGCGGATGGCCTGCACGTCCGTAGGAATCTGAGGGGGTAAGTGTAAATGTTGCGGTTGTTCGACTTCTTCGACGACTTCCCCCGACAGCCAATAGTAAGTTTTTCCACGCGGATCGGTTCGTTTTTCAAACTGTTCGATATAACGGCGAATGCCCTGACGAGTGAGGAGAACTCCGGCAATTTCTGCCTCTATCACAGGGGGGATATTAACATTGAGTAATGTAGCTTCCGGTAAGGGATTTTCTGCAAATTTATCCAGTAATTCTCGAGCAAAATTTGCCGCCGTGGGAAAGACTTTTTCGGTGAAACTGGTTAAACTAAAAGCAATACTGGGAATGTCTTCCATTACCCCTTCCATTGCGGCAGAAACGGTGCCGGAATAGAGAATGTCCGTACCGAGATTGGCCCCTTGATTGATGCCAGAAAGAACCATATCCGGGCGTTCTTCGACTAACGCATAGAGAGCGAGTTTGATACAATCGGCGGGAGTCCCAGAACAAGACCACGCCGTAACCGAGGGATGATAAATAGAATCTACTGGATAGGCACGGATCGGCTGGTGTAGTGTCAAACCGTGACCGGTGGCCGACCGTTCGCGATCGGGACAAACGACGGTGACGCGATGCCCGGCTTCTGCTAAAGTATCGGCTAGGATTCGCACGCCGAGAGCAAAAATCCCGTCATCATTGCCGATGAGTAAGTTGAGAGGGCGATCGCATTTCATCATTTGTTATTTATTATTCGGTTTTATTATTTAACAATTATTCATTATATCTTCACGCCAACATTGCGCCAACATTGCGCCAACATTGAATCATTGCTCTTTGACTTTGCTCGGAAACCAACAACAACTAACAACAAAATCATGAAACGAACTGCTTCTAACAATCGCTTTATATTAATTTTCTCGATCCTTCTCATTATTCTTTTGATTGGTGGGTCCTTGTTACCATTGATGGGAAATTTTCAAAGCGATCGCGTCTCCCGAGGGACGGCAGCCACTCCAACCCCGCAAATTTCTCCTGTTCGATCGGAGAATCTTGATGCGAAAGCGCAAGGTTACGAGTTAGTTTTACAACGAGAACCCGATAGCGCTACTGCACTACAGGGGTTGATCGAAGTGCGCTTGGAACAGGGGAAACTCGAAAAAGCTCTACCTCCTCTCGAACGTTTGGCTGAATCTCATCCCCAACAACCCGATTATACGATCCTGCTCGCCCAAGCGAAGGAATATTTAGGGGATGACGAGGGCGCTTTTCAAGCCTACGATCGCATTCTCAGCACTGCTCCCGGTTATATTAAAGCCTTACAGGGCATGGTTTCTTTACAACTGAAAAACAAGCGTCCCGAACGAGCGATCGGGCAATTACAAGCGACGCTACAAACCGCAGCCCAAGCCAATGCCGTTAACCCCAGTAGCATAGATGTTGCTTCCGTGCAAATGTTATTGGGACGAGTTTATGAAAACCAGAAACGCTATACCGAAGCGATCGCAGTCTATGACAAAATTATCGAGACCAATACTGAGGATTTCCGTCCGGTTTGGGCAAAAGCAGAAATTTTCAAACAACAAGGAGAAATCGATAAAGCACGTCCCCTTTACTCTCGCGCCGTAAATCTTGCCCCACCTAAATACAAAGATCAAATCAAACAACTTGCTGAATCAATAAGCAATGAACAGTAAACAATTGATTTCTGACTCTTCACTCTTCACTCTTTACTCTTCACTCTTATAAAATGTCCAATACTCAAACACGTAAGGCAGATCATCTGCGAATTTGTTTAGAAGAAGACGTACAATTTCGTCAGAATACCAATGGTTTCGATCGCTATCGTTTTCTGCACGCTTGTTTGCCGGAATTAGACTACAATGACATCGATTTAAGCACGACTTTTCTGGGTAAAACCCTCGGTTCCCCTTTTCTCATTTCCTCAATGACGGGAGGCACCGAACAAGCCAAAATGATTAATTATCGCCTCGCAGAAGCCGCGCAAACTTATAAACTCGCAATGGGAGTCGGTTCTCAACGCATTGCCGTAGAAAAGCCTGAGGTTGCCGATACTTTTGCCGTGCGAAATATTGCCCCCGATATTCCTCTATTTGCCAATCTTGGAGCCGTTCAACTTAACTATACCTACGGCATCGATGAATGCTTGCGCGTAGTGGACATCTTACAAGCTGACGCGTTGATTTTTCACCTTAACCCCCTGCAAGAGTGCATTCAAACCAACGGCGATAAAAACTTTAAAGGTTTACTTGACAAAATCGCAAAAATATGCAAAAAAATATCCGTTCCCGTCATCGTCAAAGAAGTCGGTAACGGCATTTCGCCGCAAATGGCACAATATTTGGTTGCGGCTGGGGTGAGTGCTATCGACGTGGCTGGAGCCGGTGGCACCTCATGGGCAAAAGTAGAAAGCGAACGGGCTACGAATACCTTACAGCAACAACTGGGACAAACCTTTGCCGACTGGGGAATTCCCACCGCAGAATGTTTGCTGGGAATTCGCAACCTTTATCCCGAACTGCCCGCGATCGCCTCGGGAGGACTGCGAAATGGACTCGAGGCGGCCAAAGCGATCGCCCTCGGTGCAGACTTAGTGGGTTTAGCCTTTCCCTTTCTCCAAGCTGCCTCTGACTCTCCCGCAGCGATCGATAACCTCGTTCGATTGTTAGAAACCGAACTCAAAACCGTTCTCTTCTGTACGGGAAATAGAACGATAGAAGAACTCAAGCGATCGAATACCCTACAAAAAAAAGCATGAAATCACGGGATAAAGAGGGAAGAAGAAGGAGGAGGAGAACGGGTATTTTTGTCTCTATCCCCATCTCAAACCCCCAATTCCCCAACCGAAATCCCTTACATCGCTCGGCTTTCGCGATCGCGATTAACATAAGCGCACCAAAAGCGAGCGAGATCTTCCGACTGTTTGCGAGCTTCCTCACAGATTTGATACATGCGGCGCGGCCGACCCCGGCCTTCCACCTTTTTCCAATAGCCGGCGATGGTTCGTTCCTGTTCGAGAAACTTGAGGGCACCATAGAGAACCGTATCGGATAAACGGTAAGTCGGTTGCGTTTTCTCGAGTTGCTCGATCAATTCCGTGCCATAGGATTCGCCATTCAACAAGACCGACAGAATGTAACACACTGCCAACTCTTTATTGAGATAGTTTGGGGGAGGATTGTGAAAGAACTGGTAAATATCTTCAAATTTCATTTTTTTAACCCGTCAAGTTTCCCAGTTAACTACGTTCAAACTCACTTGTTTTGAATCACAAGTTGCTGGCGTTAACTGTGGATGCACCCCAGCAGATCGGTGAATATTCTTGGTAAATGCTTTCGAGTAATACGCGATCGCACGCTCGAGTATTTTCTTAACATTTTGCCGCAATATTCTGCTCGGTAAAATTGCCTACTCGACATTGCCGATTTCAGAACCCATCATTCAATCTGGTGAATGAGTCGGGTGAAATTGCAGATCGAACCAAGTTTTAGCTTTTGTTACCGATCCATTGTATAGCGATCTTCTCGCTGGTTCTCTAGAGTTCGGGAGGAATTTTCTCCGCCGAAATACTGAAAACAAATTAAGACCGCATTGCCAATTGCTGGGATATTTGCTCAAAGGCAAGCGCATGCTAGATAAGGGAAGGATTTAACCGCTCGAGAGACTTGTCCGATCGGTCGAAAAAACGCCCTTACGAACGCTCTTGCCTCACTCATTCCAATATCTAGAGTAACAGTATTTTTATCTCGGAGGAGCAAAAAAATTCCTAACAAATCCCGACTCGAAAAAGATATCTTGTTTTTCCTCTACCGCACCCTGCGATCGCCATCAGGAAATCTTGACCTCCAGACGACCGCTTCTTAATAAAAGTTTCCCGAGAAAAAATTCTTGTGACTTTCTCCATTTAAGATGGAAAATGCAAAAGTCCGAGGCGATCGCGAGAGAAAGAAGCTCATGAGCGAAAAAAAGCGAGGGGATCTGGCATCCCCCATCCCCCAAAAAGTCCAGCAAGTCTCCTCCGACCTGAAATGGGCCGGTCGGATCGGATTTTGGCTGCAACTGGTTTTGGGTGTAATTTCTACAGTTACCGTCCTTTTTGCCAGTTCCAGCTTTATTGGTTCGGATAATATTGCCAATACCCAAGGTACGGAATTGGGCGTATTTTGCGCGGTATTGGGGCTGCTAGCTTTGGGAATTAGTATTTATTATTCCTTTCGCTACATGGCGATCGCGCAAATGCTACAAAACCCCGAGCCAACCCAACGCCCCAACCGCGCAGATACCGTTAAAGTGATTCGGGCGGGTTTAGTGGTGAATTTAATTGGCATGCTGCTGACGATTATTGGGGCAGAAGCTAATGTAGGATTGGTTTTAGCGAAATCTCTCGCTAACCCGCCCGGGGCGATCGCTAATGTCGATCCGCAAAAATTAGTCAATTCGATCGATCTCCTTGTCATTCAAGCGAATGCAAATACGATCGCCGCTCATTTTTCCGGAATTGTCTCTTCCCTGTTACTCTTAAATCGCATTACTCGTTAATTTTGTTATTGGTTGTTTGTTATTGATTGTTTGCCCTATTACCCAAAATGCTAGATCTCAAGCAAATTCGCGAAAATCCAAAATTCGTAAGCGATCGTCTCGATCGCCGAGGAGGAGATTACGATCTCTCCCTCATCCTCGACTTGGACAAACAACAGCGAGAATTACAACAAAAACGCAGTCAATTACAGGCACGCAGCAACGAAATTGGCAAAGCGATCGGACAGAAGATGAGAGGAGGAGGAGATCCAAAAAGTGAAGAAATTAAAACCTTAAAAGAAGAAGGAAATCACGTTAAAACGCAACTAGCAGCATTAGAACCTCAAGAAAAAGAACTCATTGCCCAAATTAACGAACGCCTTCTACAACTACCAAATTTGCCTGCAGACTCTACCCCAATGGGGGCAAATGAAACGGAAAACGTCGAGATTTGTCGTTGGGGAGACGAATATTTAAGAGACGGAGAAAATATTCTTCCGCATTGGGAAATTGGCGAAAAATTAGGCATTCTCGACTTTAAACGCGCAGTTAAAATTGCTCAAAGTCGCTTCGTTAATTTACTGGGTAAAGGGGCGGCTTTGGAACGTGCCTTAATTAACTTTATGTTGGATCGACAAACCGAGGCGGGTTATGTAGAAGTCATGCCTCCAGTGCTGGTCAATACGCAAAGTTTAACGGGAACCGGACAGCTACCAAAGTTTGCCGAGGAAAGTTTTCAATGTGCTGAAGATGACCTTTGGTTAACTCCAACCGCAGAAGTTCCCCTCACGAATTTATATCGCGAGGAAATTCTCGACGCAGCCGAACTGCCTATTCATCATTGCGCTTATACGCCCTGTTTTCGTCGAGAAGCCGGAAGTTACGGCAAAGATACGCGCGGATTAATTCGCTTGCACCAGTTTAATAAGGTGGAAATGGTTAAACTGGTGTCCCCCGAGACTTCGATGGATGAACTCGAAGCAATGCTTAAAAACGCGACAGCGATTTTAGAAGCGTTGAAACTGCCCTATCGCGTTATCGAACTGTGTACCGGAGATTTAGGCTTCAGTGCCGCGAAATGCTATGACATTGAGGTATGGTTGCCATCTGCGGGCAAATATCGAGAAATTTCCAGTTGTTCTAATTGTTGGGATTTCCAAGGCAGACGCGCTAATATTCGTTTTAAGGAAACGGGAAAAAAAGGAACGAAATACGTTCATACTCTCAACGGTTCGGGACTTGCGATCGGTCGTACCATGTCAGCAATTCTCGAAAATTATCAACAACCCGATGGGACTGTTAAAATTCCTGAAGTCCTACAACCTTATTTGCAATTTGAAGTATTAAATCCGGTAACTAATAACCAATAATTAACAACAAACAACAAAAATGAGTTTTATCGATCCCAAAACTGATTTTGCCTTTAAGAGAATTTTTGGCTCTCCCAAAAGTCAAGATGTTTTATTGAGTTTTTTAAATGCTTTACTATATGAAGGTGAATCTATTGTAGAGTCAGTTGAAATTGCTGACTTTAATGCACGATCGCTCATTGCCGAAGAAAATCATCCCTTAACGTTAAAAGCAATCCTGAATGGAGAACATAAATGTATTTTCGATCTGCAATTTTTAAGTTTAAAAACTTTAGGTAAACGAGTTTTATATCACGCTGCCAAGAGCTATTCACAACAATTATTTGACAAAAGAGAAAAAACGCCAGAAATCAAGCCCTTAATGGCAATTTATTTAACAGATTTTATGATGTTTGAGGAGATCGATACTCCGATCTCTAGATTTGCCTTTAAAGAAATTGAGACGAATTTGAGTTATCCCAATGGTGAGTTAGGATTGTTTTTTGTAGAACTGCCTAAATTTCAGAAAGAATTAGGAGCATTAGAAACGATTGGCGATCGCTGGATTTATTTTCTTAAAAATGCCAGTATTTTAGAAACGATTCCCGAACAATTGGCTGTTGTTCCTGAAATTCAGCAAGCTTTTGCCCTCGCAGATATAGACTCCTTAACCCGCGAAGAATTCGCCCTCGTTCAACAGCAATTACTCGCGATCGCCGATCGCCAAAATGCGATCGTCCTTGGTAAAAATGAAGGGATTCAGGAAGGCATTCAGCAAGGTAAAGAAGCAGGAATTCAAGAAGGCATTCAACAGGGTAAAAATGAAGGAATTCAAGAAGGCATTCAGCAAGGTAAAACTGAAGGGATTCAAGAAGGTATTCAGCAAGGACGACAGCAAGGAATTAAACAAGGGCGACAAGAAGGCATTCAATTTGGTAAATTAACAATTATTCTGCGCTTATTAAACCGCCGTTTTAAATTAGATGTGACTATCCAAGAAAAAATTAAATCTTTGTCGAATGAACAATTAGACCGACTCGCAGAAGCCGCTTGGGACTTTATTACCGACTCAGAACTAGAGGAATGGTTAGAAAAACAAGCCGAGGGAGAATAAAAGATTAACTTTGGTAAAATTTGAGCAACAATTTGAGAAAATTGCCGTCATGGGAAGACTGGGAAAGGATCGATTTCTCTTTTCTTCTGGAAAATATTCTCTTAATCCTATCATCCCGATCCGAAAATGAACTTCAGAAAAGCAAAAAAAGCAAACCAGACTCCTCAAGATATGCTGAAGGTAACGGGGTTGGCCGCGATCGCCTTCTTCGCTGGGGAATTTCTCGCCTCCCATCTCGCGTTATCGCAAGTTTCCCCGCCCATTTTTGAAAGTCCGATTATTTCCCCCTTTGTTGCGCCTAATACCCCCAATACGATTATGATTCGCGGTATTAGTGGAGGAGAAGTTGCTGCGAGAAATGTTTCCGATCGCGTGGATACTCCTACGGGTCCCTGTGTGGGTTTTGTCGATCGCGAACCGGATCACGTGGTCACGCTAACGGGTTTCTTTAATTTTCTCAATATTCAAGTTCGCAGTCCAGCCGATACGACCATCGTGGTGAGCGGTCCCGGGGGAACGTGGTGTAATGACGATTATCAAGACAAGAATCCCGGTATTGCGGGAGAATGGTTAGAAGGTCAATATCGCATTTGGGTAGGGTCTTACGAGAAAAATCAATATCATCCCTACACGATTCAAATTACACGCGGAAACTAAATCGGCAAATTGTAAATAGCGACTGTAGTAGTTATTTTTTACTATTCTTCCTTACATCAGGTTTAAATTAAACGTGAATACACCCGCTCATCATCCTTCGGATAGATGAGGGGCTTCACTCTCCCATAACGTAGAGAGACTCAAAACAGATTGATGTTGCGCCATAATTGCTAAAATCTGGTGCAATTCGCTTGATGCGACGTAAAGTTTTATCATTGACCCACAACACGATGGGCAAGCATAAAGATTGGTTAAATCCATTGCGAACAAAGTTAGTTTCTTCGAGTAATGTCTCGAGATTGACAACTGACTCTAAACCCGTCACGGCGAGGACATCGGGAGGATTGACACTTTCGCGACGCGATCGCGCGACAGCTTCGAGGGTATCCAACAAATGAACGACAGAAGGATGCAGCGTAACTTCTTGTAAGGCGATCGCCGCGTCATTTGAAAGGTGCTGCATAATTTTCCGACGCACGCGCGAACTCTCGCAACGTGCAAAAATTAAAGCATATTCTCCTCGAGCGATCGCGATCGCTCTTTTTAAATGGGATAAACTCTGCTGATTCTTCCCGGATAAGTAGGAAGGCAAAGAACGAATCGGCTCGGTCTCCGTTGTATAGCGATTAATTAAAGATTGAATCATTGTTAAAGCTGCCATTTTATAGTAAATCCTGGGACTTAATTATATTGTGAACGCGAATTGAGAATTTGCAACAACCAATTTTCCCTACAATCTCTGGAAAAAGGTTTCCGCTCGATAATATTAATTGATGAGTTAATATTCTAGAACTATCGAGAGAGAATCTCAATCCCTCACACCCAAATCCGTAAAAAATCTTAAATTTTTGTTGCGTTTACGATTAGTCCTCACTTTTCAAAACAAAGGAACTAAACAAAATGGCTATTGAATTCGGACGGGACATCTGCGGCAATTTACCCACATCGGAAACGCGAGAATGGTTAGTCACCAATGGGAGTGGCGGCTATGCGGCAGGAACGGTTTCTGGCGTACTGACGCGGTGCTATCACGGTTTGCTCGTTGCGGCTTTGAATCCGCCTTTGGGACGGACTCTGCTTTTAACAAAACTTGACGAACTCATTCAATATCGCGGGCAATTTTATCCCCTTTATACCAACCGTTGGATCGATGGTTCTGTTGATCCTCACGGCTATCGGGAAATTGAAAGTTTTCAGATCGAGGGATCCCTCCCGATCTGGAAATTTGCGATCGCAGATGCACTGCTGGAAAAGCGTATTTGGATGCCGATGGGAGAAAATACAACTTATATTCGCTATACTTTGCATCGCGCTCGCTCCCCTTTGTCTCTCTCCATTAAAGCACTGACCAATTATCGCGATTTTCACAGCCAAACTCACGGCGGAGATTGGCGCATGAAAATTGACGCGATCGAGGGTGGAGTCAGTGTTAAAGCCTTTGACAGTGCTACTCCTTTTTATTTATTCGCCACCCGGGAAGGCAATAATGCCTTGCCCAAACCTCAATGGGAGTCCGCTCATATTTGGTATAAAAACTATGGATTGAGTGTCGAGAAATATCGCGGACTCCCCGATCGCGAGGATCATCTCTATGCCGCTAATTTAGAAGTGACTTTACAGCCGGGGAATTCTCTCACTTTAGTTGCCAGTACCGTGCAAAATCCCAATCTTCAAGGAGGAGAAGCGTTAAAACAACGTCAAGATCGCGATCGCGAGTTACTCGATCGCTGGTATAGCACGCCCTATCTCTTTGCCCCCGAAGAGTCCCACAAGACAGCACCTGATTGGATCGAACAATTAGTTTTAGCCGGCGATCGCTTTCTCGTCGATCGCCCCATTCCCGATGAACCCGAAGGCAAAACAATTATTGCCGGTTATCCGTGGTTTGGAGATTGGGGCCGGGATACGATGATTAGCCTACCCGGTTTGACCCTCTCCACGGGTCGTCCGGAAATCGCCAAGACGATTCTGCGGACGTTTGCTAAGTATTTAGACCAAGGAATGTTGCCCAATTTATTTCCCGATGGGACAAACAGTCCGGAATACAATACCGTCGATGCCATTCTCTGGTACTTTGAAGCCATTCGCGCTTATTACGCTGCGACTAAAGATATTAATTGCATTCGCGAGTTATTTCCGGCTTTAGAAGAAGTTATCGATTGGCACATTCGCGGCACTCGTTACAATATTCAAGTAGATTCTAAAGACGGCTTGCTGTATGCCGGAGAAACCGGGGTGCAACTGACGTGGATGGATGCCAAGGTTGATGATTGGGTGGTCACGCCTCGAATTGGTAAACCGATTGAAGTGAATGCCCTTTGGTATGGTGCTTTAGTGATTATGTCACATTTAGCGAAGGAGTTGGGCAAGCCATCGGAACGCTATGAAGGCATGGCACGGAAAGCGATCGCGGGTTTTAGCCGCTTTTGGAATTACGGTATGGGATATTGTTATGACGTTATTGACAGTCCAGACGGAAACGATCCCGCATTACGTCCCAATCAAATTTTTGCCGTCTCTCTACCGGCTGCACTCTCACAAATTAGCGGCTCACCTCTGCTCCTCCCGCGAGAACAAAAAGGAATTATCGATGCTGTCGCTCAATCTTTACTGACATCTCACGGGTTGCGATCGCTTTCCCCAGACGATCCCAATTATGCAGGCGTTTACGGCGGCGATCGCTATGAACGAGATGGTCATTATCATCAAGGGACGGTGTGGGGGTGGCTCCTCGGTCATTTTGTCCAAGCTCACTTACACGTTTACAACAATCCTGCTTTAGCGAGGGAATTTCTCGCCTCCATGGAACACCATCTCAAAGATGCTTGCGTGGGGAATCTCAGTGAGATTTTCGATGGGGATGCACCCATGACTCCGAGAGGGGCATTTGCTCAAGCGTGGACGGTAGCAGAGGTGTTGCGAGGATGGTTGCTCGCTCGCTAAAATGGCTTCTCTAGAATTATTTGTTCTTTTGGACTCAGAATTAAGGAGGGGCAAGTAAATAATCTAATACGCGATCTCTTCCTTGTTTTGCGTCGTCGCGATCGGGGTTAATTTGTAAAATTTTCTCGTAAATTGCGAGGGCATCTTGATAGCGTTTCATCCCTTCTAAAGCCAAACTTTGACCGAGGAGAACTTCTAAATTATCTGGGCTGAGGCGAGAGGCTTCTTGATAGGCTTGTAAGGTTTGAGGATAATAGCTGGAATTGGATTGCGCCAAACAAAGAAGAACGATCGCTTGGTTATTCCAAGATTCAAGACTATCTGGGTTTAACCGAGTTGCTTGTTCCATTGGCGATAATGCTGCTTGACATTTTTGCAGATAAAATAAAGAAACACCTTTGTTTGTTAAAATATCCGTGCAAGTCCGTCGATCTCTCGGGCTTATCTTGGCACTAATATCTAAGGTGGGCATCTTCAAAATATCCTCACAAGTCATATCAGTAATTGGACGAACCGGGACGACTAACGCTTGATTGTAGGCTTCAACCGCTCTCTCGTAGCGAATGGGGGCAAGGGAACGCAAAATTCTCCCGCGATTAAACCAAGCATGGATATAATTGAGATCGAGTTCGAGAACGCGATCGAGTAAATTCTCGGCATCAGAGACGTGCTTTTGAGCATTGGCGAGCAATCGTTGTTGTTGGTCAATGGTCTCGACTAAGAGTCTTTCTTGCTGTTCGGCTTCATTCAAATACCACAAGGCGATCGCTTGATTATTCAAGCTTTCGATATATAATCGCTGCCATAATTTTTCTAAAATTCCGCTATTCTCCCGAGCAATCTTGAACTTGCGAAGCCGTTTATTATTCGGATTGAATTGTAGTGCTTTTTCCACGGCTTCTAGTGCTTCTGAATATCTGCTTAAGCTCATCAAAGTGCGAGCGTATTGATTCCAAGCAAAAGCATCATCTGCATCCGTTCGCTGAGGAAGCTCGAAAGATTTTTCACAAGCTTCGATCGCCTCTTCGTAACGTCCTAAATGATTGAGAGTCGCGCAATAATTGACCAGTAAAAAAGGTAAGTCGGGTTTTAATTTTAGCGCGTTTTCATAAGAAAATAAGGCGTTGTTATCTTGACCTAAAGCAGCGAAGAGAAGTCCGCGATGAGTCCAGAGGATTGCTCGATCGCGATCGCTCTCCAAAAAGCGATCGTAAATGGAGACTAAAACTTCTAAATTACCGCAATTTTGTTTTACAGTTTGGTAGTATTTGAGTTGTAGGAAAACCGTACAGCGTTCGGCAGTTGTGAGGGCGTTTTCGGGGTCAGAAAGCAAGATTTGATGATATTCATTCAGGGCGTTTTCAAATTTTCCTTGCCAAGCGAAAATTAAACCCCGTTGTAAATTTGCCGCACTGGGTAGTTCTTCCCCCCAATTTTCATCAACCTCTAAAGCACGATCGCAAGATACGATTGCCTCGTCGTAACGACCCAAACGAGACAGGGAAATACAGCGACGCGTTAATGCCAGAGAATGATCGTCTTCGAATTCGAGAACGCGATCGTAGGAAACAAGTGCTTGTTCGTATTGCTTCAGTTCATATAATGCCTCACTCCGAGCCAACCAGAGTTCCGGGTTTTTGCGATCTTCTGCGATCGCCTTTTGGCAAGCCGCGATCGTGTCAAGGGCATTTTCTCGCGAGGAAAGAGTGCGACACAATTCATCCCAAAACTCGAACTCTTCCAACTCAAATTCAGGTAAAGTGAGGGGATTTATTGGAGGATCTGCATTAGGAAGATCGATCTGAGGAAGAGAAGGCGATGACGGAGGAGAAATCCTTAAATCTTGAGATAGCTGCAATTCTGACAATAAAAGGTAATTCTTTAAAAGAGGGTATCTGTTTTCCTTTGCGGCAATAGCACAGAGAGGGAAAACGGTAAGTGCGAGAAATAAAAAACTCGTTTTTAGGACAATAGTAGATAGAGTTGACACGATCGTGGCTCGATACAGATTATTTTGATTTCAATTTATGTTACTATAACTTCAATTCGAGGGCGCTAACTTAGTTAGACTCATTCGCAGTTGAATCGATATTATGAGCGAACAATTTTTTCCTCCTCCCTTCATTAATCCCGATCGCCTCAATGAATCTCCGATTTTAGAGCGCTTAAATGTTTACGATGGACTTGCGATCGATGCAAAGCGCTGGCAAAGCGCCCATCAGTATCATCGCAAGCGACAAAACCTAATTTATCAATCATTAAATCAACCGGGTATTGTGTATGGTTTAGGAATCCGTTCTATTCAGGCTCCCAAAGATATTTCTGAAGAGTTTCGTCAGATTCCTTGGGTAGAAATTCAACCCGGAATTGCGATCGACTGGCACGGGAATCCTATTATTGTTCCCAAACCCGAAACGATGCCTCTCGATCTACCCAGATTATCGCAACCGATGACGGTTTATGTGGTAATTAGCCATCGAGATCCAGACCAATTAGAATATACCGGCGATCGCGAAATGCTGACGGAAAGTTTTCGTTTAGATTTATTCTCAAATCCTCCTCACCAAGGAGAACTAGAATTATGTCGCTTTACTTGGGAAACGCGAGGGAATATGACTCGCTTGAATGCTCCTAATGATGTTTTTGCACCACAAGCGAATGAATTAGATTTACGTTATAGAATGTTGGCTAGTTCGCGATCGATGCGAGAAATACGAGTCGGAATTTTAACTAACCGCGAATCTTATCATAAAAATTTTGAGTATTTTCAAAAATCTGCACCTTCTTTAGATCCAGAGCTAACAATTAATTTGGAGTATTTTAATCATCCTAATTCCCTCGCACCCGATCGAGATGATGTGGAAAAATTAACGACTCGTATCGCTTCTTTGCATCTAAGTTATGGTTTCCATTGCGATCGAATAGACGCGCAAAATAGAAGCATTGATGAAATTGAAAAATTAGCCCTTAAAATTGTATCTTTAGACTTACTATATTGTCTCGAAAACGAACTTGAAAATATAAAAGAAGAAGGTCTTGAAGTGATAAAGACTTACTTGAAAACAGGTGGGATACTATTAATCGAAACCTCTGATAAAGGATGGAGGATTGAAAAGAAAATTGCAACTTTTCTGGATAAACCCAGATCGAAGTTTATGGGAAAAGAGCTAAAATCTTGGCAAGCCTTAGATTTAGATCATCCTTTACACCTTCAACCTTTCCTTTTTTCCATGCTTCCAGAACCTTGTACAGATTTAAAATATGCTGATGGAATTCTGATCGTTGATGGCAATCTCTCCCATTGTTGGGGATTAACAAAAAATCTCGATCTTCCTCGTCATAAGATTCGTACTGCTCAAGAGTTTGGTCTCAATATTCTCCATTTTGCATGGCAGCGTCGCAGGTTAACACAGCTTAGCGGTGCATCTCAAAAAATACCACGAGATAAGTAGATATTTTCAAGATAATTTGTTGTAGAGGAGATAAAAAAATGGGCAATTTTGTAAAAATGCAGCTTTCTAAAAAAGATTTGAAACTGCAATTAGGAAGTCGCGATCGCGAAAGTGAATTTACGGTAATAGTTACGAATCAAAGCGAGAAATTTGTTAGCTTCAAACCCAAACTTTCTATTCGAGAACTCAATCAAACTGCGGAAAATGATTGGTATCGCATTGAGCCTTCTTTTTGTGCAAAAAAACCACCGGGAGATACTACAGAATTTAAAGTCACAATTATTAAACCTCCTTTAAATCTTTATGATGCAACGATTGAAATCAGTTTAAAAGTTTTTGCCATTGAAGATCGTCATATTTATGCAGAAGATATTCTCAGTTTGCGGGTCGAACGTTCGGAACTTCCTTTAAAATTATTATTACCGATCAAACATCTTAAAGTTTTTCCTGGAGAAACTCTCGAAATCCCGATTGTTCTTTATAACTTAATGCCGAATATTATTGATATCGATCTTGGGATTTCTGCTCCCGGTTTGCAAAGGAATTGGTTTAAGTTTAAAAAGTCAAAATTTGGGGAATCGAAGAAATTTGCCCTCGAATCCACACAAGATATAGAAGAAGTTTGTCTATTTTGTCCGCCTAAAAACCCCAGAGAAATTTTAAGAGAAAAATATGAGTTTAAAATTGACGCAAAAAATGATAACTTTCCCACTAATATAAGCGGAACGATTGAAATTCTTCCGAAAGGAGAGGTTGAGTTTAAGATAATAGGAAAACGATTAAATCCCGCCAACTTCTTGATTAAATCTTTTAGAAATCGCAGAACTTATTTACTGAATTTCCAAAATAATAGTAATTTAAAACAACAGGTTATTCTCGATCGCCAACATATTACAGAGGAAGCAAAACGAAAATTTAGTTATCAACTCGACGATGGAGAAATTATCCTCTCACCGGGAGAAGAAAAGAATATCTCATTAATAATTTGGAAGGAACGAACTTGGTTAATTTTATTGAGATTTACTTATCGACTTCAGTTAACGATTGCCCCCATTTTAATCGATCCAGAGTCTGGTAAACCTTCACCTTCATCCCTACACCCAGAAAGTCAAGTTGTCAATTTACCAATGTTTCTGGTGGTTCAATTTGCCATTCAGATTCTTTTATTGGTCGCTTCTATTGGTTTTTGGTGGTTTTCTCCTCAATTTGGCGATCGCCATCAATCTTCTGTCAATGCAGTGCGTTTTAATCGAGATGCAAGTACAGTGGTTAGTGGGTCTAGCGATCGAACCTTACGACGTTGGCAAGTTGATAAAACTTTGTGGCCAGAACATCATCGTCTGAAGGATCGAGGCACGATCTGGGAAGAGATTGACATGAATGGAAAAAAAATTGAACAACCTAACCATGCAATTCAAACTATTCGTGCAACTCCTAATACTTTGACTCAGAATAATATCTTTGTGATGGGTTTAGAGAATGGGGAAATACAACTTTGGGATATTAATAAAGAAATTTTGTTAACTCGACTTTATTTTGTTGACGATCGCGGTGAAGTGAGAAATAATCGGATTTTTGGGATTCATATTACTAACAACTATTTTTTTACCAGTCATGGTAGTAATACCGTTTATCAATGGGATTTAAACAGTATTTTAGATTCGATTGAAACCATCGAAATATTACCCTTGTCTATTCCAATTAATGAAAAGAAACCACAAAATCCTTTGATTACTCCGATTTATTCTCAGTTTGTTCCTCTGAGTTTAGCTGTATCGGAAAAAAACAATTTCCTTGTTCTTGCAGGACGATACAATAAGCTCGCTTTTTGGAGATTTGGGGATAATACAGAAAAAATAAGATATGAAGGTCAATTTTATTTTAAACCGGAAAATTCTCAAAACTCAAAAAAAGAGGTTTTAAAGCCTATTTTAGGTCAACAAAGTTATATTACGAGTTTAGCGATCGCTGAAGGAGGTAGACATGAAACTTTAGCAATGTCAGATAATAATGGTTATATCACTTTATGGAATCTCAAAAAAATCAATCGCTGTATTTCTCAATATTCTAATTCTGATAAAAATACTGACGAAATTAAATCAATTCCTTTACAAGAATGCGGTGCAGTTATCGAACAATGGTCGGACGGTCATCAAGGTCAACCCGTGCGATCGGTTGCTATGACTCCTAATGGTTGCTATCTTGCGAGTACGGGGGATGATGGTCGAGTTAAACTTTGGTTGCTAGATGAAGAAGGAAAGCGAATTGATGAAAAAATACTGGGAGAATTTCCCAAAACTAGACTCAATAGTGTCGATATTAAAGAAGATAAAAATTATCTTTGGGTTGTTAGCGATGCTGCATCTCATCGCATTCAATTATATCGAACAAGCATCAAAAAAAATAATGAGGAAAGATGCTCGCAATCTTTCTAAGTTTTAAATCAGAATAAACAAGGAAATAATGCAAACTCCCATTCAAAATGAACTGGTTTTAAAAGAACTCTCCTCTGGCGATCGCGAACAAAAAGTGCGGCGCGGTTTACCGATTAAAAAAGTATTTTCTCTGAAAAATCAAGGCAAACAGTTAGCAAAAATTCAAGTTCGGATTAAAGGACGAGATGAACAAGCTCAACGCTTGCATTTATGGTGTCCGATCGCGCCAGAATTCTTAGAGTTAGCAGGAAATGAAACTAAAAATTTTACTCTCAATTTTGAAATTCCCGTTGGCGAAAAAGTAGAAGTTTATAATTACGAAATTCTCCTTATTGAATCTTCTCAGTATCCACCGCGCATGACGCGCCATTTTCAACAATTACGCTTACCAAAATCGGAATGGGTAGAGTTTCCAGAATTTCTCGTTCAACCACCAACCAGTGCGGAAACTCCTTATGCTTTGCAAGCAGAAGAATTATTTAAAGTTTCTATGAGGGTTGAGAATCGTTCTGAATTAGTCGATCGCTTCTTTTTAAACTGTCCGGATTTACCGAAAGAATGGTATCAAATTAATTATCCCGGTAACAATTTTGATTCTCTTTTGGAAGGAGGATTGAATCTCAATCCTAACCGCAATGGTATTATTGAATTATTATTAACACCTCCCCAATATGCACCGGCGGGAATTTATTCTCCAACCTTATGTTTAACTTCTAAAAGTTATCGAGAAGTTATTCTTTTAGATATATTTTACTTTAGAATTATTCCTGACGATCGCTTAGAAATTGAGCTTTCTCCTTCTCTCTATAAATTCCCGACACGCAAGCCGAAAAAGAAACGCGATCGCCACCAATTCAATTCTGAAAAACAAGTTTATGAATCCGAATTTTTTGATATTTTTCCTCCCGAACAAGAAGCGCGTTCGTCTTATTTGAAACAAGATCGTTCTACATGGAATCGAACAAAAACAAAACTACAAAATGAATCCTCTCAACAATCCGAACCTGAATTTGATGTTCGAGTCAAAGTGATTAATAAAGGTAATATTAGGCGACAAATTATTGTTAAAGCGGCTGACTCGGAGAATCTGTTTAAATACGATCCTCATTCTCAATTAGTGACTCTCGATCCGGGGGAAATAAAAACTACAGGTTTTCAGCTTAAATCTCCTCAATGGTGGCGGCGATCGCTCAAAGGAACAGGAAAAGAAACTCAATTTTTACCAGAGTTTGAGAATTATCGCGATCGCTTGCTTCCCGATACACAAAAGCCTCCTATTATTCCCGATATTGAAGAACTAAAACGCGATCGAGGAATATATCGCGATAAAAAGTTAAAGATAGAAACAACTCTTCTATTGAAGCCTTATCCTTGGTGGGTTTTATGGATGTTGATTTTATTAATTATAACGATAGTTTTAGTGTCACTGGCTGGATTATCAGTGGCTGCTTGGTTTATGTTTTTTAATATGCCTGCTTCTCCCCAAATTAAAAGTTTAGAAACTGTTGATAGACAACAAAAAGAGAGCAATATCTATAAACTTGAAAATAATGAATCGGTTTTTCTCAAATTTGCGATCGCCGTTCCCGATGAACTCGATACAATTGTGGTGACACAGATTGATGAAAAACAACAGAAAATTCGTAAAACTTATTCTACGTCTGAATTATCGAGTAGTTCTTTTCTTCCGTCGAAAGTCAATCAAAAATCTTCTCTCAGAATTCGCGATCGCTTTTCAAGTCTTCTTGGTGTCCTTAACCCTCGATCGAAGTCAAAATCTTCTCCAGAGCTAGATGTTTACTTAATTGATATCGAACAAAATAAATTAAGTATTATCGAGCAAAATAGACAAGAAATATATTTTAGCTTAGCACAAATACTAAATGAAAAAGCTGAAAGACTTAATCTCTCTTTGCTGGATTTATCAAGTCAAGATATTCAGAGATCCTCAGAAAAAGTAGAGAACGAAAGAGAAGTTTTGTTACCTGGTAAGTATCAATTTGAAATCGAGATTTTTCCCAAAGAATATCAAACACTTTTAGGAGTCAGAAAAAGAAGCAATCAAAAGCACGTTGATTCTCGTATTACTGATACGATTGAAATCACTCCTAAACCAAAACCAAGTTTATCCGATCTGAAAAGCAGTAACTCTGCTTATCAACAAAAAGAACGTCTTCCTTTGATTTTAGAATGGAATGTGAACAATAAAGAACAACTCGGAAAAATCGCAATTTTACGTCAAGCAGAAGCAGGAGATGTAGAAGTTTATAGCTATCTGGCTGATGATATTGAGATAAAAAGCGATCGCAGCACGGAAGAGGAAGAAATAAGCGATCGCAAAAATGCCAAAACTAAACCAGAACGTTTACAATGTGAAGAAAAATCGAACAAACAACTCACTTGTTCTTGGCAACAAGATATTTCTAGTTTATCAGCAGGTCTGTTTACTTTTGCTGTAGAAGTTTTTCCTCGAGATGATCTTGAAAAAGCTAGCGATCGCAAGGAAATTCAGAACACAGTGTTTGTGATTCCCAAGCCTTTACCAAAAATTGAAGAATTTGCTGTAGTTGAAGGGAAATATGAGGAAAATAAAGATGAGATTTTCGTTAACTTTGAGATTGAGAATCCTCAACAAATTAAAGCATTACAGATCCGCTTAAATTCTCAAGATGGTAAATCTAAAGAGTTAAATATATCCCAATATCCTCAAGATTTACAAGAATCTTGTTCAATTCCTAAACCAGAAGAAATTGATAAAAATTTATTATGTCAAAAAATTTCTCTGGGTAAATTACCGAGTGGAGAATATAGTTTTCAGCTTTCTGTGATTCCGAATCTTGAGAATAGCCAAGAAGAAATTACTAAAATTACAGATTCAATTACAGTAACAGCTAAGCCGATTCAAATTATATCCTTTACAATTAATGACAAGGAAGTAGGAAATAAAACTTCTTATCTTCATGCGAATCATACTAAAACTCCCGGATTTCTCAAATTTTCTTGGCAGGTTGAAGGCGGAGAAGAGACAATTGTAGAATTTTTTCCAGTAGGAGGAAAATACAAACTTAGCGATTCTTTCAGCTACGCTTTACCACCGGGGACATCACGAGAAATATTTATTTTGCAAGCGACAGATCCGCTCGGAAAAATAGTCACTCATGTTGTTACAGTACAGGCTTATGAATCAAATCGTCCTTCTTCACCTAACGATCGTTCTGGAGATACTTCGTCACCTCGAGGAGTTCGGAAAAAACCAGCTTTACCTCAACCTTCAGAAAGACCGCCACAGCTTAATTAAAGCACTGCTTAAAGGTATTGATGCAGAGTTTTACCTTAGTTGACCGAACCCAGTTTAATCTTTTTATTTGTGCAATAACAATTTCTCAAATAATGCCTCATAGCGATCCAATGCTGTAGAAAACGAATAAGTTGCGATCGCGTGCTTGCGACTCGCTTCTCCTAACAGTTTTACTTGTTCTGGATGGTTGTATAGCTCTCGAATTGTCTTGGCTAAAACTTGTGGATTTTCTGGCGGAATTACAATTCCTCCCTCACTATTACGAATCGCATTTGCAGCCGTTCCCGTATTCGGAACAGAACCAATGATGGCTCGACCACTTGCCAATAAAACCTGAATTTTAGAAGGCATATTAAAGGAAATGACATTCTTTTTCTGTACAACCAAACCAATATCTGCGGCTGAAAGCATTTCTGGCAATTTTTCTCGCGGCTGAAACGGTCGTAAAGTCACATTATTAATCTCTTTGTTCTGACAATAATCTTGCAATTTTGTCAAGGCTCTTTCCTCTCCGACAATCACCACAGCAATATCAGGAATATCTTGCAAATATCCTGCTGCATCAATAACAGTTTCTAACCCCTGCGTTAAGGCAATATTTCCCGAATACAAAACAACAAATTTTCTTCCTAACCCATTCTCGCGGCGAAAATAATTATCTTCCTTTGATAAAGGCTTAATAAACTCCACATCTACCCAATTAGGAATGAGTGTAATCTTTTCTTCTGGAACATTTTTTCCCAACAAATTCTCTGTAAATCCTTGAGAAATTACCGAAATATTCGTCGCCGTGCGATAATTATACTTCTCTAGCTGAGTAAAAACTTTAATGGCAAATTTAGAAGTTAATAAACCCACATGAACCGCCGCATCGGGTAAAATATCTTGTAAATTTAAAATTGTCGGGCACTTATAAATCCAACCGAGAATTGAGGCAGGAATGCCCACAGGAAGCCCCGGTACTGTTAAAATCAAAATATCTGGTCGTTGATTGTATTTACCGAATAACGCTTGAAAAAAGCTCAAAACCATAAAACTGAGTTCAAATAAAGCGCGATTGAAAAATGTTCGCTTTTGACTCGATCGCACGTAACAACGTTGAATCATCACCCCGTTCCTCTCTTCTACGAGATACATCTTGCCGCGATACTCTTCGTAAATTTCACTTTTAGGATACCAAGGGACTGCTGTTAGCACTCGCACTTCATGCCCTCGCTTAGCCAACCCTTCGGCTAATTCCGTCATTAAAGGAGCAATGCCAATGGGTTCGGGGTAGTAATTGTAGGAATAAAGTAAAATCCGCATTATTTTTTGAGATTACAAGGCTATCTTTCCCTTTTACTCCTTTTTGCACCCTCTGCAATCCCTAGTAAAGGAAAGTTAAGGATCGCGTTAATCTGAAAATTGCAAGCCACAATAGGAACTGAGTCCAATTTTGACGGAGGGCAGATGCACTTGTTTAAATTTAAGAAGATATTCGCAATTTTTATTTTGCTAGCGGTGTTTGGCTTTACCGCTTGCTCATCCTCAACGCCTTCAGAATTTGCCCAAGCTGACCGAGAAAGCCGACAGCAAAATGTCACCACGACAACCTCAGAAAGTCCCTCAACCAGTCCTCAAGCCTCCCCTCAGAAATCTCTCAAGGAAATTCAAAGAGAAAGCAGCAAGCGAGGAGCCAGTGCGGTTGCTGATAATGCGATCGCAGGGGGAAAATTTAATCGGTTTTTCCCTCGACCCGGGAATGGCTATGATGTCGTCTATACCCAAGAGAAAGCGGGATTTGCTCAAGCAAAATGGAAAAAGGGTAGTACAGAATTGGCTGTGATGTCCATTTCCGATACGGCGAGCAATCCTTCGGCTGCTCAGAAATATGCGAGCAGTACGAGCAAAATTAATGGATTTCCGGCTGCCAGTCAAGGGAAAAAAGGAACGGGTGTTCTGGTTGGCGATCGCTTTCAGGTGAAAGTTCTCTCTCGCAATGCTAATTTTAGCGAAAGCGATCGCAAGGCATTACTCGCCAAGTTCAATCTCACTGCTTTGCAAAACCTTGCCAAACCAGCTAATACAGCCCCAACGCGACAAACCAAACGAGATACCAAGGAAGAGTTTAAAGACACTCAAAAAGAAAGCAGCAAGCGCAAAGCAAAGGCCGTTGCGAAAGAAGCTATTCAAGGCTCGAAATTCAACAAATTCTTTCCCAAGCCCGGGAATGGTTACGATGTCGTTTTCTCCCAAGAGAAAAAAGGTTTCGCTCAAGCTAAGCTGAAAAAAGCAGGGAAAGAAGTTGCTTTACTCTCAGTATCGGACATTGCCAGCACTCCTGATGCCGCGAAAAAATATGCCAGCAGTCAAGAAAAAATTAATGGCTATCCCGTCGCCAAAAAAGGCAAAAAGGGAACCTTAGTCTTGGTCAAAGGTCGCTTGCAAGTTCAAGTGATGTCTAAGGATGCAGCCTTTGCTGAAAGCGATCGCAAAGATTGGTTGAAAAAGTTCAATCTTTCCGGGTTAGCCGGATTGGTTAAATAATATTGAATTGCCAAAACAATTAACAAATACTGGAGAAAACAATGAGCAAGCCGTTTTATGAAATTGTCGACAATTTAGCAACAGGAAATATCACTGTTAAAGCCTTAAATGCCCTCGATTTTGTCGCTCCTGGAGAATGGGAAAACATTGTCGGTTTTAAAAACACGATTCGCCAAGTAACCGGAGAAGATGACGACGATCTCATTCATCAAATTGGCGAGCGGGTGATTTGGCTCTACAATGACAAATCTGAGGGCTATCAACGGGCAATGTGGCTGTATCAAACCGTCGATAATGCCGATACTGCATTGGGTGCGGCGGCTTTAGCCAATAAGGTCGGAGAAAAAATCGGTTTTCTCGGCTTTCTCAATAAAGTTACCCCTAAAGCTGATAAAGCGCAAAGTATCGATCTGAGCCTGAAAATTGTGGTCGAATTACTGGCCTTCTGTTCGATTAATGGCATTCCGGGAGATAATATCGGCGATTTTGTCAAGTCTTTGGCCGATTATGGTGGCGAATCGATTATGCGAATGGCCGCGTTAGTTTGCTTTGATGCCATGATTCCTCTCGGTCCGGATTTCATTCAAAAAGCCGGAGATATTATTGAAGGGTTGAGTGCAAATGAGTTGGAAAAACATCCGACTTTTAGTAAAGTTAGCGAGATGATTCCGGGGGGAAGTTCCTCGGGGAAATTGGCTTTTATCGGTAATAGTTTTGGTTCCGTAACAGGTTGGATGAATAATTTTGTCGAGTCTAAAGGTTTAACCGTCGATCGCATTACCGGACAGTTAAGCAAATACGTTGAAATTGCTGACGATAAGCTCGATTATTTGGCAGCTTTCCTTGATATGACTACGAATTACTACGAGCATACCGGAACGCAAACGATCGCCAAACATATCATCGATCGCGCTTACGCCGAAATTTAGCATTTCATTAACATCTAAAAAGAGGGATTGAAAAATCCCTCTTTTGGTATTTTGCCTCGAAAAGCAAGATAAGCTCATTGACTCGATAGCAAATGTACTCGAGTAAATATCGCTCTCGTAGCGATCGTTAAAACTCTAGACTCCTCATCTAGGATTGTTTTTTACGATTGCGAAGCCAACGTTTTTCCTTATGTCTTGCCAGTTCTTTTCGCTTGCGTTTTTGTGCGGGCGTTTCAAAGTGACGATGTTTTTTCATATCGCTAAAAATGCCCGCTCGAGAAACTTTGCGTTTAAATCGGCGTAATGCTGATTCTAACTGCTCGTTTTCGCCAAGAACAACTTGGGCCATTCAATATCCTCCCGCTTTCATTATGTGCAAATAACTTCGGCAATGATGCCTTTCAATTGATAAACAGATGACAGACATAAAACATATATAAGACAGGAAAGGATAGCTTTATTGTCTATCCTCTAACTCTATCATTAGCTTTAGTTGTCTCTTCCTACCTTAATAACGATCGCGCTGCGATGAGAAATTGCGATCGCTATTGTCCCAACTGCGATTGGAAGTCCGGCGCTCCCGAGGTTTGGCTTTATTGACCTTTAACGTGCGACCCATCCACTCCGCGCCATCAAGATTCTCGATCGCCGTCGTTTCGTCATTTTCTTCTTCCATATCGACAAAACCAAAACCTCGTTGCTTCCCCGTTTCGCGATCGATGGGCATTTTCACCCGCTTGACAGAACCATATTCTGCAAAAACGTTCTGTAAATCTTCCTCTGAAATATCATAGGGAAGATTACCGACATACACTGTCATAGCTGACCTCGCGAATTAATTGGATAGTATGTAGAGATTGGAATTCGGAAGAAAGCTTGTGGCTAATACTCAATTGGAAAACCTCTAAGACTAGCAAGACTCAACTACCGATACTCATTCTCGTTTACTATCATACGACAAAAGGCGAGAGTGCGATCGCCCCCTTCCTGCTGTTTTTTTCATAATTAACCCGCCCTTTAGCTAAATCATTCCCATTGGGTCAAAATTTAGCATGGAGTGGGGCGGGTTTCAATCGAACGACTGTAATGGAGAATATGTTTAGCTTTCTTGAACTAAGGTGGACTGGATTCAACCGATCTGGATTCAACCAATCTTATCTTTTAACGCGAACCTTGCATCAGAACGCCGTTTCAGGTGCGATGACCGTGGTTTTTATTCCTACTATTGCAACTCAATAACAGTCACTCACTTCTCAATAGCTTCTAAATGGAAAAATGAATAGCATTGATTGTTCTTTCTATTCATTTAGCGTTCATTGGCAACGCTTTTTACATAACGTTTTTCACATGACGTTTTCTACATTTAGAAAGCGAATCTAGAAAGCAAGCATCGATCGAAGTTCTACAATAGAGAATCCACTTAACTTTTTTGCTGATGCAATCGATCCAGAGATTTAAAGCGATTGGTTCGATTGAAGAGATTGATAATTAGGAGATGCAAATTTTATCAACCTTACTTTTGGTTCGAGGGATTCAGCCTCGTTGCATCTAGCTTTAATTTATCACCCTGTTTTCGAGATGATCAGAGGACTTTATTAAACTTTATTGTTTTTGATAAATTGCAATTGATTCGTAATAACTTGTAACATACGGGCTAGGTTGGGCCATCGCCGAGGGCCGAAACGAGAGATTCTTCGGGCTGATAGCGAATTCCCGCATTTCGCCAACGGTTTAAAGCTTTGCCCAAGCGATCGCGATCGGCAATCAAACTGATACGCACGTAACCTTCTCCTGCTTCTCCGAAGGCATTACCTGGAGTGACGACAACACCAGTAGTTTGCAATACATCTAAGGCAAAATCCGTGGATTTCATGCCTACGGGACAAGGTACCCACAAATACATCGTCGCTTTGGATTTCGGAACGTTCCAGCCCAATTCTGCCAAGCCTGCAATGAGGAAATCTCGGCGGCTGCGATAGCGTTCCTGCACATCCTGCACGTAAGTATCGGGCAATTGTAAAGCTGTTTCTGCTGCCTTTTGAATGGTGGCAAAAATACCGTAATCCAAGTTTGTTTTTAAGGTCCGCAACCCTTGAATAATACGGGAATTGCCCACAACAAAGCCCACGCGCCAGCCCGCCATATTATAAGTTTTAGAAAGAGTGTGGAATTCAACCCCCACTTCTTTAGCTCCTTCTATTTCTAATAAACTGGTGGGTTGATAACCATCAAAAGCGAGTTCGGCATAACAGAGATCGTGAACCAATAAAATCTCGTAATGGCGGGCAAAGGCGACGATTTCCTCAAAAAATTCTCTCGGGGCCGTGGCGGTGGTGGGATTATTGGGATAGTTGAAATAAAAGAGTTTAGCCCGTTGTGCCAAGTCTTCGGGAATGGCAGAGAGATCGATCAACCAATCATTTTCCGCAGAAAGCTGAAGTTGGTGTAATGTGGCCCCAGCAATGAGAGGACCGCGAAAATGAGCGGGATAAGAAGGACTGGGAACGATGACGATATCTCCCGGATCGACGTAAGCCAAAGCGAGGTGTGTTAACCCTTCCTTGGAACCCAAAAGAGGCAAGGCTTCGCTGTCTGGGTCTAAATTGACTCCATAACGCCGCTTGTACCAAGTTGCGATCGCACCGCGAAAACTGGCGGTTCCTTCAAAGGGAGGGTAGCCATGATGGAGAGGATTATCGAATGCTTGAATTGCCGCGTCAATCACAGGACGCGGGGCAAAACCATCGGGGTTGCCCATCCCCAAATCGATTAAGTCCAACCCTTGCTCTCGGGCGCGGGCTTTGAGTTCGTCGAGACGAGCAAAAACGTAAGGGGGTAGTGCTTTAAGACGTTGGGCGGGTACGATCCAATTAGGGTTCATGGCACGGACGAGGGCAATGGGTGAATCGGAGTCGGCGATCGCGACCAAGGATTGCGATAACTGCTAAGTCCCCGATAATCGCATATTTTTTTCACTCTCGCAAACTAAAATTTTTTCACCTCATTTCTTCCTTGTTGAGAGCGATCGGTAAAACGATTGCTGGCGAAAGACTTTGATTCATTTTTACTCGGACTAGAGAAAACGTTAAACTAAATAATATTGCCTCATTTTTCGTAACGATGACTCTCTCATCTTTGAAAACCCCCATTATCTACCCGGAACCGGATGGCGCACCGATGGCAGAAAGCGATCCCGCACGAGATTATCTTGTTTATGGGGTAGAATCCCTGAAACTCTACTACCAAGACCGAGCAGATGCTTATGTTTCTGGCAATCTTTGGCTCTCTTACGAGCGAGGTGTACCGGATGCAGTAGTTTGCCCCGATGTGTTTGTGGTGTTTGGGGTGACAAAGCGACCTCGCAGAAGCTATCGAGTTTGGGAAGAAAATGACAGAATCCCCAGTTGGGTACTAGAAGTGACTTCAGCCAGCACTCATCAAAAGGATGACCGAGATAAGCCTATTATCTACGCTCAAATGGGAGTCTCAGAGTATTTTCAATATGACCCGACAGGAGACTATCTCAATCCGCCTTTGAAAGGTCGGCGTTTGATAGAAGAAACTTATCAAGTTATCACCCCAGAGATTTTAGACGATGGCTCGATATCTCTATTTTCGGAGGTGTTGGCGTTGGAAATGCGGTTATTGTTAGATGGGCGTTTACGGTTTTTTAATCCTCGGACAGAGGAGTATTTGAGAACTTACGATGAGGTAGAACAAGCGAGAGAGCAAGCTGAAGTTGCACGGGAACGAGAGCGACTCAGAGCAGAACAGGAGCGACTCAGAGCAGAACAGGCTGAAACCGCTTTGCAGGAATTGCAAGAGCGCTTGCAGGCAATGGGATTAGATCCAGATAATCTCTCAGAGTAGTGAAATGATTTGCCCGCAAAACTTCCTTATTAATCAATACCCTTTTTAAGATGTGCTATGTTCCAATAGCTGTACTTTTGCCTCTTTAATGGCATTGCGAACTTGCTCGAAGCCCGTTCCCCCATAACTATTCCGGGCTGCAACCACTTTCTGGGGCGCGATCGCCACATAAATATCTTCCTCAAATTTGGGGTGAAGTTCTTTCCATTCCTCCAAAGTCAGTTCCTTGAGCAATTTTCCCGCCGCTAAACTGGTTTTAACCGCTTTCCCGACTAAATTGTAAGCCTCACGAAAAGGGACTCCCTTGGCTGCCAAATAATCCGCCACATCCGTCGCATTGGAAAAATCTTCATCCACCGCACTGATGAGACGATCGCGGTTAAATTCCAAGCCTTCTCGCAATAATACCGTCATTGCACCCAAACATCCTTGCACGGTTTGCACGCCATCAAAGATAGCCTCTTTATCTTCTTGTAAATCCTTGTTATAAGCCAAAGGCAATCCTTTCATTAATACCAACAGCCCTTGTAAATGACCAAAAACTCGCCCAGTTTTCCCGCGCACCAACTCGGGAACGTCCGGGTTTTTCTTTTGGGGCATAATGCTCGATCCCGTGGAACAATTATCCTTGAGCGTAATGAAATTAAACTCCTGAGAAGCCCACAAAATAAGCTCTTCACTTAAACGACTCAGATGCACCATAATTAAACTAGAGGCACAGAGAAACTCAATGGCAAAATCGCGATCGCTGACCCCATCCAAGCTATTGCCATATAAGCCCCCAAACTCCAACTCCGAGGCAGTATAGTGGCGATCGATGGGAAAAGTCGTTCCTGCTAAAGCCCCGCATCCCAAGGGTGAAATATTCGTGCGCTTGTACACTTCTCCCAAACGTTCCCAGTCCCGTTGCACCATTTGAAAATAGGCAAGGAGATGATGCGCCAAACTTAAGGGTTGCGCCCGTTGCAAGTGAGTATAACCGGGAATCGTCGTTTCGACATTCTGTTCGGCGTGTTTGAGGAGAACGTGCTGAAAATCGCGGATTTGTTCGCGAATTTCCTCAATGCGATCGCGTAAATAAAGACGAATATCCGTCCCCACCTGATCGTTCCGCGATCGCGCCGTGTGCAGCTTTTTCCCCACATCTCCCACCAATTCCGTCAAGCGGCGTTCGACAGCGAAATGAACGTCTTCAGCTTCAATGCCCGGATTAAAGCGACCTTCTTGGTATTCTAGGAGAATTTGTTCCAATCCCGTCACCAATTGCAAGGCTTCATCTTTACTAATAATGCCCGTATGCGCCAACATTTTGGCATGAGCGATAGAGCCACGAATATCATACTCGAGCAATTCAATATCGAAACCAATACTGGCATTAAATTGAGCAATAACCGGATTTAAAGCGCTTTCAAAGCGATCGCTCCACGTTTGTTTTGACATGGCAATGATAAAAGATGAAGAATAAAGGATAAAATTTCCCTGTTTTGTCACTGGTGACTGGTGACTGGTGACTGGTGACTGAATAATTAGCCTGCTGTTAGACCTCGAACAACATAACCAATAATAAAACCAATAATTAAAGCCCAAATTTGACCAGAAGAAATGAAATTGTTAAACGCATCTTGCATTTGCCCAATGACATTGGGATCGCTGACTTGTTGTGCCAGAAACATCCCATCAAGAGAAACAGGAGGGAATGCCATTGATAAATTCGCTAAATTTGTGGCGATCGCATCTAATCCCGTCAGTAACATCATTTTATTTTTCCTCGTGTAGTAGTTTGATTCTTTTGCATTTTACAACCTCAATCGCCCGATATATTAATTACGAATTGCGAATTGAATAATTATTCATTGCCAACCTGCATGACCACTAAAGTCATATCATCTTCGTAATGATTGCCCGCGCCAATAAACTGCTCTAGGCGATCGAACAGGAAATCTAAAATAGCTTGCGGGCGATCGCCTTGTTTGCAGGCTTGTTCGATGGTTTGCAATAATCGATCTTCATCAAAGCGTTCGCCTTCTTGATTGACGGCATCGGTAAAACCATCGGTATAATAGATTACCGTATCTCCTGTTTCTAATTGGATGCGATCGTCTTCATATTGAGAGTCAATTTCCAAGCCAATCAGCATTCCCCAAGTATCTAATTTACAAATAGATTGCGTCGCGGCTTGCCAGAGTAAGGGAGGATTGTGAGCGGCATTCGTATAGGATAGAATGCGCGTTTGGGGATCGTATTCCGAGTAAAATAATGTCAAGAAACGATGGGATTTCTCGAGGTCGTCATACATGACCCGATTGAGATGATTGAGAATTCTGGCTGGAGAATGACGATTGAGAACTTCTGCTCGTAACATTCCCCGGGTCATGGTCATAATTAGCCCCGCCGGTACGCCTTTGCCCATCACATCGCCGATCACGATACTCCAAGGAATGGAAGAGGGAAACTGTTGGGGATCGGAACTAAATTGCTCGTAATTGGCGGGAATAAAATCATAATAGTCTCCCCCCACGCGATGGGCGGTTTGACATCGCGCCGCCAATTTCACTCCAGCAATAATGGGGCATTGCTTGGGAAATAAATGATCTTGAATTTCCGAGGCGATTTCCAGTTCGCGATCGAGGCGTTCTTTTTTGCGAAGTTCGTTCGTGAGTTCATTATTGGCGATCGCGACTGCGGTTTGATCGGCGACTAACTGCACTAATTTTTTCCGCGTCGAGGTCCAACTATAGTTCGGATCGTAACTAAAAATATAAAGTCTGCCTCGGTCTTCATTTTTAACGAGAATCGGGGTGCCGAAAACATGAATTTCCTCGCCTAAATCTCTTTTCAATTCCTCGTCTAGCAATTGGGGCTTAAAGGAGGTGACGGCAGGAGCAGCAGGAGAACTCAAACCCATTTCTCGTGTAATGCGTTCGAGCGATCGCCGCATATCCCGACAGGCCTGCCCTTCTTGGCAATGTAATTGCTCTAAGCGCGGCTGGCCATTGGGTTTCAGTAAAACAAGCGCCCCTCCGTCGGCATCCGTCACCCGCGCAGCCATCAAGGGAACGATTTCGAGAAATTGATTGAGATTGTTAAAACTGCGGAGGGCAAATCCTAACGAACTGAGGAGGTTTTGAATGCGATTTTGCTCCCGATGCAACCGCGCGACCAAATCTTTGAGGACAGCAATCGGGGGATTTTGAGAGAGAGAACTATTGTTAGGTGAGGATTGAGGGTGAGGAAGAGGAGCAGCAGTCATTTCAATGAACAATAAATAATGAGCAATACCAACCGCTTAAGTAAGATGGAGGCTTGCAATCGGGATATTTTCTTTTGCCGTTGCCCCTTTGCCCGCGTAGGGTAGTCTCAAGAGTGATACCACCGTTTAATGATTTTGTCAAGTCATAAATTGACAAAATATCAAGAGATTCATCAGAAGTTTTTCCGTTATTTGTCCTCGACGAGTGACAATTAAACGGGAACTTCAATGCGATCGCCTCCCCCGAGGGCAAAGGCATCATGGACGGTTTGCAAGGCTTTAACCCCTTCGGCTTCGGTGACAACACAGCTAATTTTAATTTCTGAGGTGGCAATCATTTGAATATTAATTTGCGCTCGAGCGAGGGCGGCAAACATTTGCGCGGCAACTCCCGGATGAGCGATCATACCCGCACCGACAATACTCACTTTGGCGATATCCGTAGCGATAGAAATGTCCCCCAACCCCCAATCCGAGGCAATCTCAGTGAGAATTTTTTTTGCTTCAACCGCATCGGCACGGGCGATAGTACAGGCAATATCGCGGCTGGCAGAGCCTGCAATAATCTGACATCGCTGGGATTGGACGATGGTATCGACGCTAATGCGATGTTGGGCTAAGAGGTCGAAAATTTGCGCCGCCATACCGAGGCGATCGGGAATATGACGGATGCCCAAACGCGCTTGCGAGCGATCGAGAGCGACCCCTCGGACTGGGGGAGTATTGGGGGAAGGTGGTGATTTGGGGGCGCTTTCGAGGGAAGACGCTCGAATTTCAAAGACCTTGCAAAGGGCGGCGATCGCTTTTTCGCAATCGTCCTCGTCAATGGTACAACTCACCTGAACTTCCGAGGTGGAAATCATATTGATATTTACCCCTGCGTCAGAAAGGGTCGAGAACATTTTGGCAGCGATCCCCGGACGACCGATCATGCCAGCTCCGATAATGGCAACTTTAGCAATATGACGATCGACGAAGACTTCTGCTTCTGTGGAGTTGGGGCTGTTATCAAAGCGCAGGATCGGCGCGATCGCTTCGGCGACAGCTTCGGCGGGCTTCAGGGCATTTTTAGCGGTCGTGAAGGCGATATCGTTGGTATTGCCTTCGTGGATAGATTGGATAATAAGATCGACATCAACACTGTGATGGGCAATTTCTCTGAAGAGTTTGGCGGCGATGCCGGGGCGATCGGGGACGCGTAAGAGTGCGACTTTCGCTTGATCTTTGTCGAATTCTACCCCATCCACCGCTTTATTAATTTCCAAGTTTTCCAGCGATCGCCCTTGTCGCGGTGGAGGAATAACCCGGGTGCCGGGGGTATCGCTCCAACTGGAGAGGACGACGAGGGGAATACCATAATTGCGGGCGAGTTCCACAGCGCGAGGATGGAGGACTTTTGCCCCTAAACTGGCGAGTTCGAGCATTTCATCGCAGGTAATTTCCGGCATTAACTGAGCTTCGGCAACGAGACGAGGATCTGTTGTGAGAATTCCCGGTACATCGGTATAGATTTCGCAGCAATCGGCGTTGAGGGCGGCGGCGAGGGCAACGGCGGAAGTATCGGAGCCGCCGCGTCCGAGGGTGGTAATTTCGAGATCTTTGCTTTTGCTAATGCCCTGAAATCCAGCAACAACGATCGCTTTCCCTTCTTCGAGGTGGCGTTGCAAGCGATCGGTTTTAATGTCCAAAATACGGGCGCGGCTGTGGTCTTGTTCCGTCACGATCCCCACTTGCGCCCCGGTGAGGGAAATAGCGGGTTGTCCCAATTCTTGCAGTGCCATACTTAAGAGCGCAATAGAGACTTGTTCCCCTGTCGAGAGAAGCATATCCATTTCCCGACGGCAAGGGGTGCTAGAGACCTGATTCGCCAGTCCCACGAGCATATCGGTGGTTTTCCCCATTGCGGAGACAACGACAACCACAGAGTTTCCCTGTTGAATGGTTTTGCAAATTCTTTGGGCAACAGCTTGAATGCGATCGACGGATCCCACGGAGGTGCCGCCAAATTTTTGGACGATTAGCGCCATAATTTCAGTTCACAATGCAGGAGGTTGGGGTGAAAAGCGTTTATATTGTAGCTCTCGATTTGAGCGATCGCAGTCCTTTTCGTTTTAAGTTTTGTTGGGGGTGCTGCGATCGCATTGCCAAAGAAACATCGATCGCCAAGACGATCGACGTTTTCTGTATCTACACATTCGCAATCTCGAGATCGCAATCGGATATTAGTTTCCCTCTCTTCTCATTCTTCTGTTTCGACTCGCAAGCGATTGGTGATCACAATTGTTCCTTCGCCACTAATCAGAATGGCAGAAATCCAGCGATCGCCGCTTTCGTCTGGTGCCGTGCCTTGTTTGAAGAGTCCTCCAGCTTGGAGCAATTCTAGATCGAAGGTCTCGGGGTTAAAATAAAGATTGCCTTTTGCTGCTTCTTCAACGGCTGCCCCGAGGAGCAAATCTTCTCCCAAAGGCGTTGTTACGATCGCATCAAAATTAAATTGTTCTCCCGGTGCGACGCGATCGGGGAGATTAATTGTCACCTCTGGCGGATTATTTCCCATCAAAATTTCCGTGCGTTCTGAGAGAATTTCTTGGCGAGTAATTTGTTCTCCTTGTAAGAATTGGCGCGATCGCATCTTGGCTTTCATTCGCATTTCCCGACCGTTATCCGTGCGCGTTCCAGTAATAAACGTGGTGGTTTCCAGAACAACGCTATCTCCTTCCTGTCGCCAAGAATCCAACTGGGTAAAGTAATTGAGATTCGTATACTCTTCCCACAAGGTTTGCAACTTTTCCGACAGTTGAGAACGATCTAAGTTATCAGAGTTGGTAAAATCCGGACTATAGAACTGCACAATCTCATCCGAACTGTGACGATTTGCCGCATTTTCCAACCGCGTTAAAAAAGTTTTCAACTCCGATGGCGTATTGCGAGGATATTGGTCTTGGGCGCGAACTGTTGCCCCCATTCCCAGAGTTAATCCCAAACTCAATCCCGTTGCTAGTAAAACTCGCCAGCCCATTTTTAACATAGTTCTTGTTTGACTCCCCACTCGTGCAAAACTGCCCATTGATGATAGGTTGAAATACAGCCATCCTATTAGTTATAGCAAACTCTCAATCTCCGTGTCTGAAACTTCTCCTCGCTTGTCGATCGCTGCTAGCGGAACTGGCGGTCATCTCTTCCCCGCGTTAGCCGTTGCGGAACGCCTGTCCGACTGGAAAATTGATTGGATCGGAGTACCCGGTCGCCTCGAGCAAACCCTCGTAACCAATTATCCTTTGCACGTCGTCAATGTGGAGGGCTTTCAATCGCGAGGATTAAAATCAATTCTCGTTTTATATCGCCTAATCCGTGCGGTCTTTAAAGTTAGAAAGTTATTCAAGCAATTAAAAACCGATGTTGTATTTACAACAGGGGGCTATATTGCCGCTCCTGCAATTTTAGCGGCGCGATGGTGCGGCATTCCAGTTATTATTCACGAATCCAACGCAATTCCGGGGAAGGTAACAAAATTACTCGCTCCTCTTTGTACGCAGGTTGCGATCGGGCTTGAGATGGCCGCAAAGTCTTTACCCAAAGAGAAAACGGTTTGGGTCAGTACCCCCGTTAGAGAAACATTTCTCAGCCCTCAACCCCTTGATTTTCCCATTCCCGAAGATGCCTCTTTAATCGTCGTAATGGGGGGTTCTCAAGGGGCAGTTGCGTTGAATCAATTGGTGAGAGATTGCGCGAAAACTTGGCTGGATGCTGGGGCATATATCGTACATTTGACTGGCGATCGCGATCCTGATGCGGACAGTTTTCAGCATCCTCATTATTTTGTTCGCCCGTTTTACAATAATATTGCCGGACTCTTACAACGGGCAAATTTAGCAATTAGTCGGGCAGGAGCAGGAACATTAACTGAGTTGGCAGTAACAAGAACTCCCGCCATTTTAATTCCCTATCCTTTCGCCGCAGAAGACCATCAATATTACAATGGTTTGGCGTTTAAGGAAGCAGAAGCCGCGTTAATTTATCGTCAAAATCAGTTAACGCCAGAAATCTTAGAAAAAGAAGTTTTGCATTTATTGAATTCTCCTGATGAGTTGACAAAAATGGCAGAAAATGCAGGAACGTTAGCCGTGGCAGATAGTGCCGAACGGCTCGTGCATTTAGTAAGAAGACACTTGTAGGAGCGGCACTTCAAAAATTTAAGTCAGTTTTGTTAGTGTTACAGTCGACAAAAGAACAAAATTGATGACTAAATTAAAATGAGAAAAGTATTTGCTTGGGTCTATCCCATCGCTGGCGTTATTTCTACCTGCATTTTATTTTTTCCTCAAAATCTCAAAGCCCAAACCGCCTCTGCTGTTGTCGATCGCATCATTGATGGCGATACTGTCATTTTGCAGCAAGGAGAAACGCAGATATTCGCACAACTTGCCTGTATTAACGCACCAGATTGGGTCAACGGACAACCCGAAACCCATGCCCAAACTGCAAAGAATCGTCTCAGCACGCTGATTCCCGTGGGTTCGTCCGTTCGCTATCGCAAAGAAATGGCGATCGCGGGCTTAGGGATGAGTTCATTGCGAAAAGAAAATTAAGCGAAGTCTTTGACATCCTCTCCCGTCAAATCAAAGATTCTGACGGGAGATTCCCAAACTCGCGATTGGGAGTTCCTGCTTCATAGATTCTTGACTAGACAAAGTTACCCTTGCCCCCGTTAGACCATCTCTACAGGCATTTTGATTGAAGTCTAAGCCCAGCCCGGACTCAGACGATTTTAGATTGAACGTCGCCGAAATCCCGCGATTTCTGACCACTTGAGCCGCCGCCACATCTCTGGACGTACAATATCCGCATTCGGGACAAGAATGAACTCGGACATCGAGAGTCTTTTTCCCGGTATGCGCTCCGCATTGGGGACATTCTTGAGAAGTTCTGTCTTTGTCAACTTTGGCAAAGTAAACATCTCGTTTCCAACACACCCATTGCAAGATGGTGACAAATTGCCCAAATCCAGCATCGGCTGAATGTTTAGACAACATTCCCCTTTGCCATGAGACAAAATTGATATTCTCAACAAACATCATGCCCGCACCATCGCAAAGATGATGAGCTAACTTAAAATGCCAATCCTTGCGAGCGTCCGAGATTTTTTGATGCAGCCGAGCTATTTTCTGGTTTAATTTCCGACGATTGTTTGACCTCTTTTGCTTCTTTTTAAGCCTGCGTTGCAGCAATTGAATCTTGCGTTGCAGAATGTTGAGAAACCGAGGTCGCTTGACTTCTTCGCCATCACTCGTCGCGACAAATTTATCAAATCCCAAATCCAAACCTCTAGGATGACCGTGAGGAAAAGGTTGGGGAATATTGATATTTAATTGCAGTGACAAAGCGATAAAATAACCTGATGCTTTTCTGATGATTCTGGCTTGTTTGACCTTGAAATTATTGGGAATTTCTCGCGATTTTCTGAATTCGACCCATCCTAATTGGGGGAGTTTAATTTGATTCCCCTGCCAGCAGTCTTTGAGCATTTGTGGATACACAAATGAGCGCATCCGGTAATGATTCTTAAAGCGAGGAAAACCCAGTCCTTTCGATTTCATATCTTCAAAGGCACGCTCCAGCCTTCTTAAGACTTGTTGGAGGACTTGAGCATTGACAGATTTGAGTAGGGGATGAATTTTCTTGGCTTCGGTTAGTTGCTTGGCTTGGTAATTATAATTTGGAAAAGCTGCGTCAGCCGGAATGATATATTCCTTTTCGAGAGAGCAAGCATTAACGAGAGACTTACGAGAATTCAGCCAATCTTTACGCTCTCTGAGGGCGTAATTCCAAACCGAGCGACAGACCGTTAGGGTCTGTTCGATAATCTCGATTTGCTTGGCTGTTGGCTTTAATTTGTACTCGTGAGTAATTGTTAACATCTTGACCTCCTCTTGCTCGAATTTAACACTACTTACTCAGAACATCAAGTTTTGTAGACTCCCTTGGGTCGAGTGTCTTTTGAGTCGCGATTCATCTCGCCGCTAAACCCTTTGGGTTCTAGCGGGAGTCTTCTCACTCCATTTTGATAGCCTGTCTGCCAACAGACAGGCTTATTCTCAAATAATGTGGGTCGTAAGGTATTCTAGATCGGAGAATCAACCTCGATAAAGCTGGGTTATTAAAATCTAGCCGTCCAAATTATATAGATTGCGATCGCTCAATGAACTCAGGAATCGACTTACAAGGAAGTTTTATTCAAACCCTCACGGAATTGGGACTATCCCCAGATGCGGCTAAAGCCCTTTGGATTCCCATTCCCATGACCTTAGTGCTAATTGCCTCTGTCGTCGGAGTCTTAGTAACCGTGTGGTTAGAACGGAAAATTTCCGCCGCCGCCCAACAGCGCATCGGTCCCGAATATGCCGGTCCCCTCGGGGTTTTACAGCCCGTCGCTGATGGTCTCAAACTCGTATTCAAAGAAGATCTCGTCCCCGCCAAAGCCGATCCCATCTTATTCACCCTCGGTCCGGCTATTGTCGTCATTCCCGTTATTTTGTCCTATCTCATCATTCCTTTCGGACAAAATTTGCTCATTTCGGATCTCAATATCGGTATCTTTCTCTGGATTTCCATCTCCAGTATTGCCCCCATCGGTTTATTGATGGCGGGCTATTCTTCCAATAACAAGTATGCCCTCTTAGGGGGTTTGCGGGCAGCGGCTCAGTCTATTAGTTATGAAATCCCTCTCGCTTTAGCCGTCCTCGCCGTGGTGATGATGTCCAATAGTCTCAGCACCATCGATATCGTCCAACAACAATCCGGTTATGGCATCTTGGGTTGGAATATTTGGCGACAACCCGTCGGTTTTCTCATCTTTTGGATCGCTGCTTTGGCTGAATGCGAACGCCTTCCTTTTGATTTACCCGAAGCGGAAGAAGAATTGGTCGCAGGATACCAAACCGAATACATGGGAATGCGTTTTGCACTCTTTTATGTGGGTTCTTATATCAACCTCGTTCTTTCTGCCTTAGTGGTAGCAATTCTCTATCTCGGCGGTTGGGAATTTCCCATTCCCCTCGATAAGGTCGCGGGATGGTTGGGAGTGAGCGAAACAACCCCTTGGCTGCAAGTCGTAACAGCTTCTTTGGGGATCATTATGACCGTTCTCAAAGCATATTTTCTCGTCTTCATTGCCATTCTTTTACGCTGGACAGTGCCTCGGGTTCGCATTGACCAACTTCTCGATCTGGGATGGAAGTTTCTCCTTCCGGTTGCTTTGGCTAACCTTCTCATCACGGCAGCTTTAAAATTAGCTTTTCCTTTTGCCTTTGGTGGCTGATTTCCAGTCACCAGTCACCCGTTAATTCCTGTCAAAGGGGGGAAGATAGAAAAGAATGCGATCGGGTAAAACTTGATTGACAACTCATTTCTATCATTCCTGCCCTAAACTCAATCCCGAAACAAACGAATGTTTAATTTTCTCAAACAAGTTAGCGACTATGCTAAAGGAACGGTGCAAGCCGCAAAATATATCGGTCAAGGTCTTTCCGTGACCTTCGATCATATGCAGCGCCGTCCCGTCACCGTCCAATATCCTTACGAAAAGCTGATTCCCTCGGAACGCTATCGCGGCAGAATTCATTTTGAATTTGATAAGTGCATTTCTTGCGAAGTCTGCGTTCGCGTTTGTCCGATTAATTTACCCGTCGTCGATTGGGAATTTGACAAAGTCGCGAAGAAGAAAAAGCTCAATCACTACAGTATTGATTTTGGGGTTTGTATTTTCTGTGCCAATTGCATTGAATATTGTCCCACCAATTGCCTTTCTGCAACAGAAGAATACGAACTCGCCAGTTTCGATCGCCACGAACTCAATTACGATAATGTCGCCTTGGGACGCTTGCCTTATAAAGTGACGCAAGACCCAATGGTAACGCCCTTGCGCGAATTTGCTTATCTCCCCAAAGGAGTTACCGACCCTCACGATCTCCCTCAAGGATCGCAAAGATCCGGGAAACGCCCCGAAGAGATTAACGAGTCATAGCACACAACCAATCACGAATAACAAAAATTAACAAGGAGAAAACGTGAATTTAGCAGAAGGAGTTCAAGATATAGCCTTTATTGTTTTAGCGGTGCTGACGATTGGTTCCGCTTTAGGGGTTGTTTTATTCGATAAAATTGTTTATTCGGCATTTTTATTGGGCTTGGTTTTTATCAGTATTTCCGGGCTGTATATTTTGCTCAATGCCGATTTTGTCGCGGCTGCACAGATTTTGATTTATGTGGGTGCGGTTAATGTTTTAATCTTGTTTGCGATTATGTTAGTCAACAAGCAGGAAGATTTTGCTCCCGTTAAAAATCGCTGGATTCGCCAAGGAGCAACGGCGGTCGTGTGTGGGGGTTTATTTGCTTTATTGGGAACAATGGTTTTAGCCACCCCGTGGACGATTGATGACACCATGGGAACAACTGGAACAGTTGTCGCGATCGGCAAACATTTTTTCAGTGATTTTCTCTTGCCCTTTGAACTGGCTTCGGTATTACTTTTAATGGCAATGGTGGGGGCAATTATTCTGGCGCGTCGAGATTTTATTCCGGCAGTTTCTTCTCCCTCCCAAGAACCGCAACCGGATTTGAAATTACCAGAACGTCCTCGAGATGTCGCAGCGATTGCGAGTAATTCTCCTGAAAATTAATCTCTCAATATTCAACACTTATGCACTTACAACTTCAGTATTTTCTCATTTTAGCGGCGGCTTTATTTTGTATCGGCATTTATGGTTTAATTACCAGTCGCAACGCAGTGCGCGTTCTCATGTCGGTGGAATTGCTTCTTAATGCCGTCAATCTCAATTTAATGGGATTTTCTAACTTTCTCGATCCAGAGGCAATCAAAGGTCAGGTTTTTACGGTATTTGTCATTACGGTGGCTGCAGCAGAAGCAGCAGTCGGATTAGCAATTATTCTGGCTATTTATCGCAACCGAAATACGGTAGATATGGAGCAGTTTAATCTATTGAAATGGTAATAAACGGCAAACGATCGCCGTTTATTTCAGAACCAGATTGACAATTCTCAAGCAGCAGAACTTTTGATTCTGCTGTTTTTTATGGCTCAGATTATTTTATTGAGTAGAATCGGGTGGATGAATCCAGAAATCGAACAGCTTAAACGGGAAATTGAGTTCGATCGCTTCCTGTAAGATTTTGGCCTGCGATCGCGCTACTATACCCATTATCATATTACGGATTGTTAAAAAAACTTTTAACAATTCTCAAATTACTTCATCGACAACTAAATCTCCCTGAGTTAAAATTTTAGCGAGATCTAAAAGTCCGAGCATCTTTTCTTGATAAACAGTTGCCCCTTGTAAGTATTCATCTTTAATCGCATGAATAGCAGTTGGCACTGGAGCAACTTCCGCAGGATCGAGTAAAAGAACATCAAATACTTCATCAACGATAACACCTGTAACTAAACCGTCAACGTCAACAATAACAACTTTAGTCTGCGGCGATCGCTCGATCCAAGGTAGCTCTAATAAGCTACAGATATCAATTAAAGTGACAATTTCTCCGCGTAAATTAATATTTCCGACAATATGACGAGGACAACAAGGAATAGGAGTAATTTTAACAATTTCAGTAAATTCGCGAACGATTTTTAGATCGATTCCAAAAACTTCTTTTCCTAACCTAACAATAGCTAAAGGAATAAATCGATGAGTATCGATTACTTCATTTTGCTGCATTAATGCAACAGTTCGTTTTTTGAGAATTATTCTTTCTTCTGAAGTTGCATGGGCATAAAATATGCGAATAGGTTGTAATTCCTGTTCGGGTTCTCTGTTTAATTCCTCTAAATCATTAATATCTAAATCGATTAACTTTTCTGGGTCGCGATCGCTATTCTGTTTCGCCGTCAAGGTTAAAGATTCAGGATTGAGCAAAACGATAATATTATCTTCAATTCGTGCGATCCCTTTTTGTAAGGATAATTCCTTGCCTTCTTCTTCCTCTCCTTCATAAATTATATGGGTAGCAATTTCTGCGATCGACAATTGACAAACTTCGCGAACTTGATTAACAATAATTCCAATTCGTCGCTGTTGCCAATGAATAACAATAATACTATCTGTTAAAGAATATTCGAGAGCATGATAGCCAAAGCGTAAATAAATATCAATAATAGGGAGAATTTCGCCTCGCAAATTAATCAATCCGACAATTTCGCGAGGTGCATCGAGAATCGGAGTAATTTCAGGAAGAAAAAAGATCTCTTCAACGGCAGATGTTTCGATACCGTAGACAGATTGACCCAAACTAAATGTTAGATAATTTTGCATATTTGTTGTTGGTTGCTGGCTTCCTATTTTTGGGCTTGTCTTTCCAGTTCTAGAGCAGTATAGTACATTTTATTGGCGCGATCGCGATCGCCTTCGCAATGGTAGAGATAGGCGAGTTCGTGGTAAGCTGAGATTGAATAAGGTTCAAGGTAAACAATTTTTTTGTAGTATTGCTTTTCTTTTATAAAATTGCCACACTCTCGAGCAATTTGGGCGAGTAAATAATAAATAGCAACTGAAAAGCTATCAATTTCTAAGGCTTTCTGGCAATAGTTATTTGCTTGTTGGTATTGTCCGGAGTTGGCATAAATTTGAGCTAAAAGATAAAAAGCATTAAAACTCTGGGGTTTTAATTTTAAGGCACATTCTGCCTTTGCAATCGCGGCAATATATTCTTTTTGCAAAAATAATATTTCAGCTTCTTGGAGAAATTGTTCTGGCAAAATCTGAGTTTGCTTTTCAAGCAAAATCGGACTAGATAGAGGAATTTTATAAGATTGACGATCTCGTGAGGAAATACTATTTTGCAATTGTTGTTTTAAGAATGGCTCGGGTCGATCGCAAGATTCTAATTGTAATGGTGGATTTACGAACCAAGGATTAGCTAGTTTTTTTGCCTGAAAACCTTCCTCTGTTTCTTGTTTGCTGACGGTATTTTTGGTTATATTTTTTTGATAAAGGATTGATTCGGGAAAAATTTTACTTTGAAATAAACTTAAATCTTGTCCGTATAATTCTGCATGACCTGTAAGAAGATAGCCGTCAGAAGCCAGAGATCGCGAAAAAGTATTGAGAGTTTTTTGCGTTGCTATTGGTGTAAAGTAGATAAAGACATTACGACAAATAATTAAATCAAAATAATCTGAATCATTGTAGTGAAAATTAGAGCAATCAGCTAAATTAGTGTAATGAAATTGTACGCGTTGACGAATGCGATCGCGCAGAAGATAGCCGCTATCGGTTTCATGAAAATACTGTTGTTGTAGTTCTGTATCCGCAGTCCGAAACGACCAATTTCCATACAATCCTTCCCTCGCATTTTGTAATGTTGTCAGGTTAATATCCGTTCCTAAAATTAACAAGTCCCAGCGATCGATATCGGGTAGCAATTCTTCGAGTAAAATCACCAAAGAATAGACCTCTTCTCCTGTAGAGCATCCTGCACTCCACAACCGCAGGTTTTTTGTTGATTGGCGGCGTTCGATTAGTTCTGGAAAAATACGGTGTTTGAGCAGAGAAAATTGACCGCGATCGCGTAGAAAATAGCTCTCCGGATTGGTAAGCAAACCGATTACATTTTGCCATTCTTCCGAGTTTTGCTGGGTTTCCACAGCTAAACGATCGTAATAAGAATTAACCGCAGATAAATGAAGAGACTTCATGCGGGATAAAATGGTGCGTTCGAGGATTTTGCGATCGCGATCTCGGATTTCTAATCCCGTTCGTTGAGCAATCAAGCGAACAAAAGACTCGATGAGGAGAGGATTGAGTTCTCGTCTCGATGACATGAAGTTTCTTTTAATCCACAACAGAGAAAATTGTAGATGCGTTAAGGGTTGGGTAATGAGTTTTATTTTAGCGCTCGAGTCGGGCCAAACAACCGGGAACATGATTTCTCAAGAAATTGCCCATTTCTTGGCGGGCTTCCCGATCGCCTCGTTCTAGTGCGCCAAATAGTGCGGTAAACTGTTCGTGGGAATAATCTTGTTGGAATTGCTCTAATAAGCAGACACAAGCCCCGACTCGTTCGGACACTTCTTCTCGCTTGGAAAAATCCGGTGCATTATCTTCATCCAAAATGCAGCCTGTGAGAAAAAGAGTCCGGCTGTTTGCAGGATAAAGATCGGTGTGAGCAAAGAGAGGACGAGGAATCGCGATCGCAGCCATTCCAGCGACTAAGGCCAGACTCCATCGAGACAGTTTCATTGAGTAAGTTCCCTTGTTGATTGACTATATTGTAAGATAGCATCCTCAACTCACCCTCAGCCGCAAAAAAAGCGATCGCCCACTTCAAGCGATCGCCAATAATTCATTTAAGAAACTTTTAATCTTTACCATTAGCATAATAATCTCGCGTCCCTTTCGCATCTAAGGCTTCTCCGAGACGGTTGAGGGCGTGAATATAAGCCGCCGTTCGCATTGAGGTATCGTACTCTCGGGCGATCTTCCATGTTGCTTGTGCCTCTTCAACCATTTTCGGTTTTAGATGTTGGTGAACTTCTTCTAATGTCCAATACATCCCGCTTCGGTTTTGCACCCATTCAAAGTAACTCACGGTGACTCCCCCAGCATTGACCAGAATATCGGGAAAGACATAAATTCCGTTTTTCTCTAAAATGCGATCGGCCCCAGACGTAATCGGACCATTCGCCACTTCAAAAATATACTTTGCAGAGATATTATTCGCATTGGCTGCGGTAATTTGATTTTCCAAAGCGGCTGGGATTAAGACATCAACCTCTAAAGCCAATAATTGCTCATTCGTTAATACTTCATGTTCGACGATACTGCATACCGTATCTTCGCAATACACTGCCTTAATACTGCGACTTTCGTTTTTATATTGACGAATACTGGGAATATCCAAGCCGCGATCGCAATAAATTCCCCCTTGAGAATCGCTCACTGCGACCACTTTATATCCCGCATTAGCCAATAACTCCGCCAAAGCTCCCCCCACCTTCCCAAATCCTTGAATGGCCACCGTCGTGCGTTCGGGAATGCGATCGAAGTAAGGTAAAAGGGTATTAATAACATAAAATGCTCCCATTGCCGTCGCCGTCTTGCGACCTTGAGATCCCCCCATCATTACGGGTTTCCCTGTGACCACCGCCGGACTGACCTTTCGCTTAATAATCGAATATTGATCCATCATCCAGCCCATAATCATCGCATTGGTGTACATATCCGGTGCAAGGATATCCACATCCGGTCCGATGAAATCCGCGATCGCATCAATATATCCCCGACTCAAGCGTTCTAATTCCTGACGGGATAATTCTTTCGGATTTAGCGCAATTCCCCCTTTTGCTCCCCCAAAAGGGAGATTCATTAATGCAGCTTTAAAAGTCATCCAAAAAGCAAGGGATTGCACTTCATCTAATGTCACATTGGGATGATAGCGAACGCCTCCTTTTCCCGGTCCTCGCGTGTCATCGTAACGCACTCGATAGCCTTGAAAGATTCGCAAAGAGCCATTATCCATTCGCACGGGAATAGACACGCTTAAACTGGCTTTAGGGTATTTTAAACGGCCCAAAGCATCTTCAGAAATAGAAACATATTTTAATGCCTCTTCGAGGCGGCTGCTGGCATCTGCCAACAAAGACAGCGATAATTGATCTGCGGGTGCTGCGATCGTCATAACTGAATTTAAACCTCATCTTGATTCTCAGAACGCATTTAAATATCGGCGAAAATAAAACCTCACAATTCAATACTTCTGAAAGAAAAGTAAGTCTTCCTTTCCTTATTTTATTTTCCGCTCACCAATTGCGGTTCTCGCGACTTATTAACATCTTGTTTGGGAGTCTTAAAATACTAACAGAGATTGGTTAATCCGGTATTTTTCACCGCACTTAATTGTTTTGTCCTTACAATACATTAAAACACAGAAAAACAGTATAAAATGTTACTTTTTGACAAAAATTAATTTTTAGAAATATATTGAAATACTTTAAATGACAAAGGTTCATAACATCGTCCACTTTTTAACAAAAGAAGGCAAAATGGAGAGTAAGGAATCGCTCAAATTGAGAGAGCGCCTGAAATCAATTGTTTAGGGTGCAGAGCTTTTCGTTACGTTGTAGGTATGACCATCGTGCTTGTTGGACTCTTAGCCGCACTTTCCGCCGCCGCCGCCGCCGGGATGAGAATTGCGCTTCCTTTATTAGCGATCGGATTGCTGCAAAGCGATAGTCTTTGGTATAACGTGCCATTATTGTCTGCCATTCATCCCCCAGTTTTATTGGGAATTTTAACCAGTTGGTCGCTCTTTGAACTCTTTGGTTCCAAAAAACTTTTAGGGCAACGAGTCAACCAAGTTTTGCAATTAATGCTCAGTCCTGTAGTCGGCGGGTTGATGGCCATTACAGCCATTAAAATTAGTTCGGTAGAATTACAACCTTTATGGATTGTGGCAACAGTCGGAGGACTTTTGGCCTTTGTCCTCAAGTTAGTGCAGGTGGGTTGGTTCTTTCGCTTACAAGGCTTACCATTATGGATTGTTTTTATTGAAGATGCCTTATGTGTTTTTTTGGTCTTTTTCGCTTTTAATGCACCCGAACAAGGCGGTTTAATTGCCATGTTTTTACTGTGGTTATCCGTTCGCAGTTCGGGAGAGTGGTATCGCTGGTCTAAGTACAGGACAAAAATTGGAGAGAGTCAAGAAAAGCATCAAACTTGTGGTC